>JBKJNL010000136.1:0-2646 GCA_046593615.1 Myxococcota bacterium
GACGCCGGCGTGCGCGATTTCTTGAACACCGCGCAGACCAGCAACGCGCTGTACGCCGAGCTCAAGCGCCGCATCGACGACACGAAGGCCTACAATGATTTCGCGTCGATGCCCCTCGACGACGAATACACTGATGGTGGCAACCGCTACATCTACTACATGTCTGACTATTCGCGCCAGGCGATAGGCCAGGTGGCCTACCTGCGCTACGGCAACCCCGAGGTCTGCCCGGGCTCCGACGACGCCGAAGGCCAGGGCAACCACGTCGGCGCCGGCGACGTCGTCTCGCGCATCTTTACGCTGTTCTCGTTCTTGTCTTCGCGCATCCCGGCCCAGGGGCGCGATGTCGGCTTCGGGGGCCAGATCGTCGACCTGGCGCCGAACCGCAACCTCAACGACTTCGCGTTCTTGAGCAGATACGAGTCGCCCGCGCTCGGTCGCGAGGTCGAGTACGGCGTGCTGCTGCCCCCCGACTACTTCGTCGAGCCCGACAACGAGTACCCGGTGCTCTACTTCTTTCACGGACAGGGCATGGACGCCGAAGGCCTGGTGGCCTTGGGCCTGGCCCTGATTGGACCGATGAAAGAGTCTGCCCGCAGCGATCGGATCAGCACTGGAAAGACCGATTTGCAGCGTGCCATCATCATCTGGGTCGACGGAGAATGCAACGCCGACACCTGCTTCACCGGTAACTTCTACGCCGACTTCAAGGGTCTACCGCGCAGCGACCGCCGCTTCGAGTCCGCGTTCTACGAGCTCGTGCGCCATGTCGAAGGCAGCTACCGCACCCTCGGCCCGCAGCTCATCCCGCTGGCCGACATCGAGAACTGACGCCGCAGCATCGACAGGCCGCATCGGCAAACTGACGAGGTCGCCACCTGCTCTTCGCCGGATGTCCGCGCGGCTCGCGGGCAGCACGTGGGAGCGCTCGTCGCGGTTGCTTTGCCGACGCGCACGCCCCATGAAGGCCCGTCTTGGCCATGTGTTGGCCAGGCCCGCGATGAAACGAAGAGAGCCCTCCAGATGACCGTGAAATTTGTCGTCGACGACGCCGAAGCCGCCGGCGTGCGCGGCGACCACGCCGTGCGCGTGCGCTTCCCCGAGGTCGATCGGGCCTTTGCCTTGAAGCTCCTCAAAGAAGGACGGCTGCGCATCGACGGCAAGCTGGCCTCGCTCACGAGCCGCGCCAAAGCCGGCAGCGTCGTCGCCATCGACATCGGCGAGGGCCGGCTCGGCCCCGAGAACATCCCGCTCTTCACGCTGCTCTATGAAGACCGCGGCCTCGTCGTCGTCGACAAGACCGCCGGCGTCGCCATGCACGAGGGCCCCGGCGTCCACGGCGGCGCCGACGGCGACGACGACGTGCTGACCGATGCCCTGGTCGAGCGCTTCCCCGTCGAAGAGGGCTTCAATGGCCCAAGCTTCCTGGGCCGCCTCGATCGCCCGACCTCGGGCCTCGTCGTCGCCGCGTTCTCCAAGGCCGCGTTGCGCGACGTCGAGCCCGGCTGGCGCGAAGGCAAGATCAAGAAGGAGTACATCGTCGTCTGCCACGGCAAGGCGCCGTCGCACGGCGACATCGACATCCCGCTCGCCGCCCGCCGCGCGCGCTTGAAGGGCACCGGCATCATCGAGCAGGCCTTGACCAGCTTCACGACGGTGGCCTCGACCAAGCGTGGCTCCGTCGTCGTCTGCGAGCTGCACACCGGGCGCACGCACCAGATTCGCCGGCACATGAAGGCCATCGGCCATCCCATCGTTGGCGATCCCCGCTACGGCGACGCCCGCCGCGACGCCGACATGCCCGACATCGTCTCGTCGGGTGAGGCCGGGCTGATGCTCCACGCCTGGCGCCTGCGGCACGAAAAGGCCGTCGAGCGACTGCCCGAATCCATCGAAGCCCCGTGGCCCGTGCGCATCACCTCGCTCATCAAGGCCCTCGGCCTCGAGGCCGACCCGCGCGAAGCGCGCCGCCGCGTCTCGGGCCTGGCCGCGCAGGTCCCGATCCTCCCCACGCCGGCCGGCGAGGAGACGACGACGAACGCGGTGGACGCGGCGTCTGCGAAAACGACGGCGGCAAAGACGACGGCGGCAAAGACGACGGCTGCGAAAACGACCTCGACAAAGCCGACCGACGCGCCGCGTTCAGCGAAGGGCGACGAGGGGCGCGAGCGCGTGCCGGCGTCCGGCTTCGCGCAAGACGATGGGGACGACGATGCCAGCGTGATCGAGCGCCTCGAGCGCCGGCACAAGGGCAAAGGCGCGGTCGAAGAACCGCGGGTGGGGCAAGACGGGGGCAAAACGGGACGTCGCTGACGGCGACCACAGCACGTCGAGATCGAGGGTGCGGGCGCCGTTCTTCTGACCGGGCGCTTCAGGGCGCACGCGGCCGCAGCGGCGCTCGACGGTGAACAGGGCCTGCAGCAACGCCGACGGCACCAGCACGGTGTCGACGACGACGGCGGCGTTGACGAAGGGCGCGCGCGTGGCGCCGCCCCAGGCAGGGTTCTGGTAGCGGCGGCTCTGGCTGCGCAGCGTGATCAACGGGTGGGCGGCGATGCCGGTGACGCCGCGGTCGACGAGGTCGCGCGCCCGCTCTCCGGAAGCGCCGACGCCGACGACGAACAAGGTCACGCGGGGTCGCCCGGA
>JBKJNL010000541.1:0-4236 GCA_046593615.1 Myxococcota bacterium
CGGACGCCTTCGACGACGAAGCCGCAGCGCTCGTAGCTTTTGACGGCGGCGACGTTGTCGGGAAAGACCTCGAGCTCGACGCGGTGCAGGCCGAGGTCGTTGACGGCGTGGCCCACCAGGGCCCGCATGGCGTCGGTGCCGAAGCCGTGGCCGCGGTCGTCGACGGCGCCGACGACGATGCCGACGGCGCAATTGCGGTGCTTCCAGTCGATCTTGTGGATGCCGCACATGCCGACGCTGCGGGGTCCGGCCTGTTGCGAGGGTCGAGTCTCGATCAGGAAGACGACGTCGGTGGTGGCTTTCAAGAGGCTGTCGAACCAGCGCTCTTCTTCGGCCATCGACAGGGGGCTGCTGCGGGCGATCTGGGCCCGGGTGGCCGGGTCGTTCATCCAGCTGACGACGAGGGGCAGGTCGCTGCGCTCGACCCCCCGCAACCGCACCCGCTCGCCGATCAACATGCTCGCTCCCCGCTTTCTGCGCGTCCTGCTCGCACGACGCCAGGGGTCGCGCCACGCCCGGCGCCCGCTCGCCCGGCGTTCGCGCACGCCGGCCCTTGCGCGGAGGGATGGAAGTGGCGACAGCCATGCGCATATGCCCAAGCGCGACGATTTGAAGTCGATTTGTGTCCTCGGCAGCGGCCCGATCGTCATCGGACAGGCCGCTGAGTTCGACTACTCCGGCGCCCAGGCCGTCAAGGCCCTCAAGGCCTGCGGCTACCGCGTGATCCTGGTGAACTCGAACCCCGCCACGATCATGACCGACCCCGAGCTGGCCGACGCCACCTACATCGAGCCCCTGGTGCCCGACGTCGTGGCCCGCATCCTCGAGAAAGAGCGTCCGTCGGCGGTGCTGCCCACAGTCGGCGGCCAGACGGCGCTGAACCTGGCGATGGCCCTCGACAAAGACGGCACCCTCGCCCGCCTCGGCGTCGAGCTCATCGGCGCAAAGGCCGACGTCATCGACAAGGCCGAGAACCGCATGCGCTTCAAGAAGTGCATGGACGAGATCGGCCTCGAGAGCGCCAGGAGCGTCGTCTGCCACACCATCGAAGAAGCCAGAGCCGCCATCGACGTGCTCGGCCTGCCGGCTGTGATTCGGCCGTCGTTCACCATGGGCGGCGCCGGCGGCGGCATCGGCAAGACCATGGACGAATTCCTGGCCATCGCCGCCTACGGCCTCGACCAGTCGCCGACGAGCGAGATCCTCGTCGAGGAGTGCCTGATCGGCTGGAAAGAGCTCGAGCTCGAGGTCGTTCGCGACAAGAACGACAACTGCATCATCGTCTGCGGCATCGAGAACCTCGACCCGATGGGCGTGCACACCGGTGACTCGATCACCGTCGCGCCCATCCAGACCCTCAGTGACCGCGAGGTCCAGAAGCTGCGCAACGCCGCCTTGCAGATCCTGCGCGCCATCGGCGTCGAGACCGGCGGCAGCAACGTGCAGTTCGCCGTGAACCCCAAAGACGGCCGCATGATCATCGTCGAGATGAACCCGCGCGTCTCGCGGTCGTCGGCGCTGGCGTCAAAGGCCACCGGCTTTCCCATCGCCAAGGTCGCCGCCCTGTGTGCCGTCGGCTTCACCCTCGACGAGATCGACAACGACATCACCCGAAAGACCAAGGCGGCCTTTGAGCCGAGCATCGATTACGTCGTCGTCAAGCACCCGCGCTTCGACTTCGAGAAGTTCAAGGGCGCCGAGCGCAAGCTAACGACGCAGATGAAGTCGGTCGGCGAAGCCATGAGCATGGGCCGCACCTTTCCCGAGGCCTTTGGCAAGGCCCTGCGCAGCCTCGAGATCGGCGTCTCGGGCCTCGAGGTCGAAGGCATCAAGAAAGCCGGTGGCCCCGCCATCGAAGAAGACAAGGGCGTCGACGGCCTGCTGGCCCGGCTCGAGATCCCCTGCCCCGAGCGCCCCTGGGTGTTGGCCGAGTGCTTCCGCCGCGGCGCCGACCTTGATGAAGTTCAACGGCGGTCGGGCATCGATCCCTGGTTCCTCTTCAACATCCGTTCGATCGTCGAGATGGAAAAGTCCGTCGCCGGCAAAGGCTCGCTCGCCGGCCTCGACGACGAGACGTTGTGGGAGGCCAAGCAGATGGGCCTCGCCGACGCCCGCATCGCCGCCCTCTTGTCGTCGACGCCGGATGCGGTGCGCACCCACCGCAAGGCCGCGGGCGTCATCCCACAGATGAAGCGCGTGGACACTTGCGCCGGTGAGTTCCAGGCATTTACGCCGTATATGTATTCTTGTTACGAGCGACCGTTCTACGTCCCCGGCCCCGACGGCACGGACGTGGTGACCAGCGACGACGAAGCCGCCCCCACCGACAAGAAAAAGATCTTGATTCTCGGCGGTGGTCCCATCCGCATCGGCCAGGGCATCGAGTTCGACTACTGCTGCGTCCACGCCGCCTGGGCCCTCAAGGAGCAGGGGTATGAGACCATCATGCTCAACTGCAATCCCGAGACGGTATCGACGGATTATGATACGGCAGATCGACTGTACTTCGAGCCCTTGACCCTCGAAGACGTGCTCAACGTCTGCGACCGCGAGAACCCCTGGGGCGTCATCGTGCAGTTCGGCGGCCAGACCCCGCTGCGCCTCTCGCGCGGCCTGCTGGCCCACGGCATCAATGTGCTCGGCACCTCGCCCGACGCCATCGACCGCGCCGAAGACCGCAAGCGCAGCGCTGAGCTCGTCGAGAAGCTCGGCCTGTTGCAGCCCCCGGGCGGCACGGCGACGACGGCCCAGCAGTGTGAAGACCTGGCGGTCAAGCTCGGCTTCCCGGTGCTGTTGCGCCCGAGCTACGTGCTGGGCGGCCGGGCCATGGAGCTCGTCCACGACGTCAAATCGCTGCGCAATTACCTCGAGCGCGCGGTCATGGTCTCGGAGCAGACCGACGGCAAGACCGGCCCGATCCTCGTCGACCGCTTCCTCGACGGCGCCATCGAGGTCGACGTCGACGTGCTGTGCGACGGCCACCGCGTCGTCGTCGGCGGCATCATGGAGCACATCGAAGAGGCCGGCATCCACTCCGGCGACTCCGCCTGCGTGCTGCCGCCCCACACCCTCGACGTCGCCGTCATCGACGAGATCGCGGCCTCGGCCAAGCGCCTGGCCCTCGAGCTCGGCGTGCGCGGCCTGATGAACGCCCAGTTCGCCGTCCGCCGGAACCGCGTCTTTGTCATCGAGGTCAACCCGCGCGCCTCGCGCACCGTGCCCTTCGTCAGCAAGGCCACCGGCGTTCCCCTGGCCAAGATCGCCGCCCGCCTGCAGGCCGGCGAGACCCTCGACCAGATCGAGACCTCGCTCGGCCGCTCGCTCGACCTGCCGATGACCCGCAAGGCCATCGGCCACTACGCCGTCAAAGAGGCCGTGCTGCCGTTCATCAAGTTCCCCGGCGTCGACACGCTGCTCGGGCCCGAGATGAAGAGCACCGGCGAAGTCATGGGCATCGACGATGAGCACGACGTCGCCTTTTGGAAGAGCCAGCTGGGCGCCGGCTCGCGCCTGCCCACCAAAGGCACCGCATTCGTCAGCGTCGCCGACGTCGACAAAGACGCGATCCTGCCGGCCTGCCGCCGCCTCGAGGCCGCGGGCTTCACGCTGCTGTCGACGGGCGGCACCTGGCGCTTCCTCGATGGCCAGGGCGTGAAGAGCACGCGCGTGAACAAGGTCCGCGAGGGATCACCGCACATCCTCGAAGAGGTCGCCGCCGGGCGCGTGCACCTCGTGCTCAACACCACCGTCGGCGCCAGCTCGGTGCTCGATTCGTATTCGCTGCGGCGTGAGGCGCTGGTGCGCGGCGTCGCCTACTACACGACGGTCGCTGCCTGCGACGCCGCCAGCCGGGCCATCGAGCGCTTGCAGAAGGGGCCGTTCTCCGTCGAGAGCTTGCAGTCCCGCCTGGCCAAGCGCGGCTAGCTCGTCGTCGGCGGCGACCGCTACTTCTTGGGCGCCTGCGGCGGCGTTGGCAGCGTCAGCGTCGCGTCTTCTTTGGCGAGGGCCTCGCGCTGCAGACGATCGAGCTCGGGCCGCTTGGTCGTCGCCGTCAAGAAGCCGCCGAGCATGATGTTGGCGAGGTTGACGCCCATGGCGACCACCGACGAGCCGGTCAGGATGACGACGCAGCGGTAGCGCTTGCGGTGCGTGAGCAGGAACGACGTGAGCAGCGAGCGGGCCTCGGAGTCGTAGCTCGTCATCTGTTCCCAGTCGTAGAAGGTGCAGAGCGCGCCG
>JBKJNL010000604.1:0-4316 GCA_046593615.1 Myxococcota bacterium
CCTTGCCGGCCAGGCTGATGGTTTTCTGGCGCGGTCCATCGACGACCAGGCCCTCGACATCGGCGGTGACGACGACGTCGCCAGCGGCACCGTCGGCAGCGTGGACGACGACGCCGGCTTCGAAGCGGTCGCCGACGCGCACCGCGCGGGGCAGGGCCGGCAACACCATGATCGGTTTCTGCACGACGATCTCGCTCTTGCCGCCGCCGAAGCGGTCGTCGGCGATGGCCACGGCCATGAGGCGATAGGTGGTCAGGTCATCGGGCAGGGTGACGTCGACGGTGGCGTTGCCGTCGGCGTCGGTGACGATGTCGGGCACGTACAACGCGGTGGTCTTGAAGTTCGAGCGGAACCCCGAGCCGCTGTCGCCGCCGCCGCCGCCGGGGTCGCCCTTGCCGCCGTAGGCCTGCTTCTTCACCAGGTGGATCAACGGCTCGCCGAAGCGCACCGACAGCCCGCGCTCGGGGTGGAAAGCGCTCAGCAGATCGGGCGGCTGGTAGTCGGTGAGGCGCAGCACGGCCTCGTCGACGGCCCACAACGTCACCTCGGCGGCGACGCCCTTCTTGCTGAAGTCGCGCACGGCGAGCTTCAGCTGCAGCTTCTGGCCGGGACGCTTGGTGCCGACGCCGGCGTCGATGGCGACGTCGAGGCGCTTGTGGGTCTTTTCGACCATGAGGTTGGCGGTGCCGACGCGCACCTGCGGGCGTCCGGGATCGACCTCGCCCTGCAGCGCGGTCTTGTCGGCGTCGGCGTCGGCGATGCGGCCGCGCACCAACACCACGCTGACGAACAGGTTCGGGATGGCGTTGTCGTCGATGGCGACGTCAACGGCGGTGGCCGCGCCTTTGAGGCGGATGCGCCGCGCGCTGCGCACGCCTTCGCGTTCGGTGGTCACCAGGGCCTCGGCCTCGGGCCAGGGCGATTTGATGAGCACGTGGGCGGTGTCGCCCGGGGCGTAGAGCTTCTTGTCAGCGACGAGCTCGAGGCTGTCGTCGTCGCCGCGCTGCCACGACACCCAGCCGTCGCCCGAGACGTAGAAGCTGGATTTGGTCAGCTGCTTTCGGCCTTTGTCGTCGGTGGCGGTGGCTTCGACGATGTGCAGGCCGGTCTTGTCCGGGACGAAGCTGCAGCGCACCGGCTCGCGGCCGCTGCGCAGGCCCGGGCACTGCTTGACCTCGGTTTCGACCGGCTCGCTCATGGTGACGAAGCGGTGCAGGTACGGGTCTTTCTTCTTGATGCTCTTCCACTCGCGGCGCTTGACGACGACGTCGACGTTTTTGCCGGCGACGCGCTGGCCGGCGATGTCGGTGGCGATGACGTCGAGGGCGGTCTCTTTGCCGACCTCGCCGAAGCCGCCGCCGGCGCCGCCGACGCGGACGCCGGCGTAGACGCTGGCGGGGTGGACGACGACGGAGGCGCTGTTGGCGACGGCCTGGCGCGAGACGTCGGTCACCTCGCCCTCGACGGAGTAGACCCAGGTGCGGCCGGCGGTGGCTTCGACGACGCCGACGTCGGCGACAAACGTTCCGTCGCTGCCGACCACGCCCTTGCTGCGGGCAAAAACATCCGACGACGGGCGCGGCGAGTCGTCGTCCCACCACCAGGTCGTCACGCCAAAGGTGAACGCGTCTTCGCCCGCGGGCGCAAAGTCGGTGGTCTGGCGCGTGACCGTGACCTCGACGTCGGCGCCGGGCATCGGCGCGCCAAACAGGTAGCGGGCGTCGACGGTGGCCAGCAGCTTGTCGCCCGACGTGAGCGCCGCGCTTGGTCCTGATGTCGGTGCTGATGTCGGTGCTGATGTCGAGGCCGACGTCGCCGGTCGGGGCATGCGCACGTCGACCTTGAACTGGGGGGCCCGGTACTGCTCGACGCGAAAAGACGCGTTGCCGCCGATCTCGCGGCCCTGCAGCTTGCCGGCGAGGCTCAGGCCCCACCAGCCGAGGCCGGCGTCGGCGGGCACCGTCACCGTCGACGAGAACGTGCCGAAGCGCGAGAGGGCCACGCGCTCGTCCTTGACCTTCTTGCCGTTGTCGTCGGTGACCGTGAGCCGCAGCTCGGAGTCGGGCTTCGGCAGCGCCATCACGCCGCGCGTGCGCTGCCGCACCACGCCTTTCACGTGCACCTGCTCACCGGGCCGGTAGATGCCGCGCTCGGCGAACAGCACGACGTCGACGTCGGGGATGTCGCCCTCCCAGGCCCGCGGCGCGTTGCTGCCATCGACGTCCCACCACGACGCCGTCACGCCGGTGTCGCCGTCTTTGCTGGCGGCCACGAGGGCCCAGGGCGTGTGCCAGCTGTCGTCGGCGTCGGCGCCTTTGCCCAGCAGCTCGACGAGGCCGCCGAGCTTCACCAGGCCGTCGACGTCGGTGACGCCTTCTGCCTTTTGCGCGCCGTCCTTGTCGTAGAGGCGCACCGCGGCGCCAGACACCGGCTTGCCCGTCGACAACGACGTCACCCACACGACGCTGCTGGTGGCCCCGAGGCGGGCGTGGGTGGCCAGGTCGGTGATCTGGCCGATGAGGTGCTGCGGCCGGCGGAATTCGGCGCGCTCGTCGGCGCGGACGTCGAGCGCGAACAGCTGCGGCGCGTCGCTCGGCAACGAGGCGCGCAGCGGCAGCGGCGTGCGCTGAAAGGTGTTCTTGCGCACGGGGATCGGCAGCGTGAGCGCGATGCCCGGAGCGGCCGCCGGCGTCGAGCGGCGGTCGTCGTTGCTCATGGCGCGGGCCATCTCGGCGACGGTCAGTGGCGTGAGTGTCGCCTGCACCGCCGCGAGGTTCGCCGTCTCGATGGGCAGGGCGCCGTCGCCGCTCTTCTCAAGCAGCACGAAGGGGCCGGTCACCGACAGCCACGGATCGACGTCGTCGGTCTTGACCGTGCCGGTGAACGCCGGGGCCTTGCTGCCTTTTTCGTCGGCGACGCCGGCGTCGATGACGACGTCCCAGCTGGTGCCGGGCTGCAAGGTGATGCCGAGGGTGACGATCCAGCGGCCGGCGATGGGGTCGGGGCGCTGGCTGTGGTCGTCGTCGACGAGCACGACCTCCTTCTTGTCTTCCTTGCGCGTGATGTGCACGCGCCCCTTGAGGGTCTCGAGGTCGACCTCGTTCTTCGTGTCGAGGGTGATCGGACCCTGTGGGCAATTGCTGCGCCACTCACCGCACAGGCTGAGGCCGGTGATCTGCTGGGGGCCCCGCACGACCCACTCCAGGACGCTCGCATCGTCGAAGCCGCGGGGACCTTCAGCGCCGGTGACGCCGTCGTTGCCGAGGTCGAGCTTGACCCGCGCGCCAGCCTTGAGCCCGGCCGGCAGCTGCAGCTCGTAGCGCGTGGGCTTGCCCCACGCCGTGCGGCCCTCGGGGCGGCGGCCGGCCTTTTTCGCCTGCTCGTCGTCGACGTCGACGGTGTGCAGGATCTGAAAGGTCGCGGGCGCGCCGTCGATGGTGAGCCGGGCCTGCTCGAGGTGCGCGAGCGGCTGGTTGACGACGAGCTGCACGGGCTCGGTGGGGTCGAGCCATGGCCAGCCGCTCTCAGGCTTCGAGCGATCGATGCGCGGCGCCAACGTCGAAAACGAAAACGAAAACGGCGCAGCCATCGCCTCGCCGTCGATGGCCCGCAGCTCGGGCTTCACCGTCACCGTGAAGACGGTGGCGTAGGCAAAGGGCTGATCCGGCATAAACTCGACGGCGGATGATCCGACCCAGCGCCACTCCCCGTCGACGGCGGGGCTGATGGTCGCCGGCACCGGCATCTCTTCGTCGACGGCGCCCAGCGGCACCACGGGCTTGTTGAAGGTGATGGCCGGCCGCTCGTTGCCGCGCAGCTGCTCCTGCGGTCGGGCGACGACGACGGCCAACGGCCCCTTGGGGATGCCGGGCAGGGTGCCGGCGGCGATGTCGATGGCCGGCGGCTGCGGCAGCGGCGAGAGCTCGAGGCCCGGGCGATCGGCGGTCGGCGTGATGCGACCGTCTTCGCCATGCGTCGTCCCCGACGACGACGACGACGGCCCCCTGCTGCAGGAGTCACATCCGGCGAGGGCCGCCGCCGCCGCGAGGACCGCGACCACCAGGGCCGCCCCGTGGCTCCGGGCGTGGCGGGCCGCGACCGGGTGACGAGCGCGGGGGGCGCGATGCGGGGCGAGCTTGTGAATCATGGGACTCCCTGGCGACGACGGATGCGGGGTCTGGGCGGCCCTGGAGCGGCGAATCGGGCGCGCGGCCCGGGCCCGAGCGGCCCTGGAGCGGGTCACCCGGGCCCGAGCGGCCCTGGAGCGGGTCACCCGGGCCCGAGCGGCCCTGGAGCGGACGGCCCGGGGCCTCGCG
>JBKJNL010000648.1:0-6233 GCA_046593615.1 Myxococcota bacterium
CGAAGCCCCCGCCGGCGCAGTCGTCGGAGCGGCCCTTGGCCACGTTCAACGAGAACCGGACAGCCCCGTACTTGCGCGCGCGCGCGGCCGGAGTGGCGGCAAAGAGCTTCCGCACCTGATCGAAGAGGCCGGTGTAGGTGGCCAGGTTCGACCGCGGCGTGCGGCCGATGGGCTTCTGGTCGACCCGCACCAGGCGCGTCACGCCGCCGAGGCCGCCAACGATGCGGCCGCCGACGACGACGTCTTTGTCGACCACGGGCCGCTCCAGCTCCTCGCCGGGATCGTCGGCTTCATTGTCGATTGGATGACCCAGACTGGTGGCAACGAGGTCGACAAGTGCCTGGCTGACGAGACTGGATTTACCAGATCCTGAAATGCCGGTCACCGCGGTCAACACCCCGAGGGGGAATCCTACGTCGAGGTCGCGCAGGTTGTTGCGGGAGACGCCTTCCAGCTGCAGCCACCCACGCGGCGCGCGCGGCGTGCGCACCGTCGGCGGCGCGTCGCGAAACACATGCCGACGGGTCTGCGAGGCCTCGACGCGCGCGAGGCCCGCCAGGGGCCCGCTGTGGAGCACCTGGCCGCCGTGCTCGCCCGCGGCCGGACCGACGTCGACGACCCAGTCCGCACGGCGGATGACATCGAGCTCGTGCTCGACGACGAACAAGGAATTGCCCGCGGCCTTGAGCCGATCGAGGGCCCGCAGCAGGGCCTCGGTGTCGGCCGGGTGCAGGCCCGCCGATGGCTCGTCGAGCACGTAGACGACGCCGAACAGGTTGGACCGCACCTGCGTGGCCAGCCGCAGCCGCTGCAGCTCACCCGGCGACAACGTCGGCGTGGCGCGCTCGAGCGACAGGTAGCCAAGCCCGAGGTCGAGCAGCACCTCGATGCGGGCCACGAGGTCGGCGGCGATGCGCTGGGCGACGACGACTTTTTCGGGGTGCTCGACGGTGCGCTGTCGATGGCCGACCTCGGTGCCGGCCGCCGTCGGGCGCAACAGCGTCGCCACCCGCTCCATCGGCAAGCGCGACAGCTCGGCGATGTCGAGGCCGGCAAACGTCACCGACAACGACGCCGCCTTGAGCCGCTTGCCGTGGCAGGTCGGGCAGGCGCTGGGCGTCATGTAGCGCGCGACCCGGCGCTTCATCGACGCGCTCTGGGTGTTGGCAAAGGTCTGCAACACGTACTTGCGGGCCCCGGTGAACGTGCCGAGGTAGCTCGGCTCCATCTGCTCTTTCAGGGCCTGTTTGACCTCGTCACGCTCGAAGCCGGCGAACACCGGCACCTGCGGCTGCTCGTCGGTGAACAAGAGCCAGTCGCGATCCTTCTGCGACAGCTTCTTCCACGGCTTGTCGATGTCGAAGCCGAGGGTGACGACGATGTCTCTGAGGTTCTGGCCGTGCCACGCGGGCGGCCAGGCGGCGATGGCCCGCTCGCGGATGCTCAACGAATCGTCGGGCACCATCGAGCGCTCGGTGACCTCGTAGGTGCGCCCGAGGCCGTGGCAGCCGGGGCAGGCGCCCTGCGGCGTGTTCGTCGAGAAGGCCTCGGCATCGAGGTGCGGCTGCTTGTGCGGGTAGGTGCCGGCCCGCGAGTAGAGCATGCGCAAGAGGTTCGACAGCGTCGTCACGCTGCCCACCGACGACCGCGACGTCGGCGCGCCGCGCTGCTGCTGCAAGGCCACCGCTGGCGGCAGCCCCTCGATGGACGAGACCTGCGGCACCTCCATCTGATCGAACAGGCGCCTCGCGTAGGGCGCGACGGACTCGAGGTAGCGACGCTGGGCTTCGGCGTAGAGGGTGCCAAAGGCCAAAGACGACTTGCCCGAGCCCGACACGCCGGAGAACACCACCAGCGCGTCGCGCGGGATGTCGACGTCGACGTCCTTGAGGTTGTGTTGGCGGGCCCCGCGCACCTGCACGAAGCCGCCGTCGTGCACCCGAGGAGAACCCGCCGCCGACGGCGGCGGCATGACCGCAGCAGCCTGTGGCGTGGGCCCGCCGCCGTTTTCGCCGTTCTGAAGAGGACGCGGTGCGCGGGGAAGCTTCCGGGGGGCGCTCGACTGCATCGAGAAACCTAACGAGCGCAGGTCGCGCCGACCTCTCGATCAGGCCCGGCGCAAGCGCCGGATGACCGCCGACGCGCTCACGCCGAACAGCACGAGGGCGGCGACAGCGACGACGATGGCGACGGCCCAGAAGACCAGCGACAGCACGCTGGCGGCGGCGCACACGATGTCTTCGAGCAGCGAGTGGGCCGGGCTGGCGGTGCCGGCCGACGCCGCCGTCGACGTCGCGCGCAGACCGCTCTTGGCCACGTGCACGGCGAGGGCGACGCCGCCGCCGATGATGATCGCCAGCAAGGCCACGACCCAGCCCGGCAGGTCGACGATGGCCGCAGCAAACACCAGCATGCCGGCCACCGTGCGCACCGGCGTCGCCAGCAGATCGAGCAGGTGGTTCACCAACGGCACCTTGTCGCCGAGCAGCTCGCACACAACGCCGGTGCCGAGAGCCACGAGCGCCGGCGTCGCCGACAGCCAGGCAAAGCCGTCGCCGATGTCGACGAGGCCGAAGCGGGCGCCGACGCCGACGACGAACAACGGCAGGAAGGCCCGCAGGCCGCAGCTCGCCGCCAACGAGACACCCAGGAGCAGCGAGCCGAGCAGTGTGATGAGAGCCATGTCCAGAGCATAGCGGCCTCGATCGCGCACCGCGTTCCACGACGTCACAGCCCCGGATCGCGACAGCCGGGCACCTGTGCTGCTGCGGGAAGAATCACCCCCGCCCACGACGACGCGACGGCGGCATGTTGGCGTTGGCGTTGGCGTTGGCGTTGGCGGCGGTGATGGTCGTTCGTCGACGACGACGCTATCGACAACCGATGCGCACGATGAGCTTCGACAACCGCTTCGTCGCCGAGCTGCCCGGCGACAACGGCGACCCGCTGCGGCAGCGCCAGGTGAAGGGCGCCTGCTGGTCCCACGCCGCGCCGACGCCGGTGGCCCAGCCGCGGCTGCTGGCCCATTCGCGCGAGGTCGCGGCACTGCTGGGCTTCGACGACGACGACGTCCACGCGCCCTGGTTCGCCGAGGTCTTTGGCGGCAACCGCGTGGTGCCCGGCATGCAGCCCATGGCCGCCTGCTACGGCGGCCACCAATTCGGCAACTGGGCCGGCCAGCTCGGCGACGGCAGAGCCATGTCACTCGGCGAGCTCGTCACGCCGTCGGGGCAGCGCCAGGAGCTGCAGCTGAAGGGCGCGGGCCTCACGCCGTATTCGCGGCGCGGCGACGGCCGGGCGGTGCTGCGGTCATCGATCCGGGAGTTCCTGTGCAGCGAGGCGATGCACCACCTCGGTGTGCCGACGACGCGCGCGTTGTCGTTGGTGCTGACCGGCGACGCGGTCGAGCGCGACATGCTCTACGACGGCAATGCCGCTCTCGAGCCCGGGGCGATTGTCTGCCGCGTGGCGCCGTCGTTCCTGCGCTTCGGCAACTACGAGATCCTCGCCGCCCGCTCCTCTTCCGAGGAGGGCGGGACTGCGCTGCTGGCCAGGCTGGTCGACTTCACCATCGACCGCGACTTCCCCGAGATCGCGGCGATGCGGGCCCGGGGCGAGGCCTCGGTCGCCGAGCAGCGCGAAGCGTTCTTCGCCGAGGTCTGCAGCCGCACCGCCCACCTCATGGCCCATTGGATGCGCGTCGGCTTCGTCCACGGCGTCATGAACACCGACAACATGTCGGTGCTCGGCCTGACCATCGACTACGGCCCCTACGGCTGGATCGACGACTACGACGTCGGCTGGACCCCCAACACCACCGACGCCGGCACGCGCCGCTATCGGTTCGGGCAGCAGCCCGACATCGCGCTGTGGAACCTGACGCGCTTCGCCCAGGCGCTGCTGCCGCTGTTTCCCGACGAGCAGCCGCTCGAGCGCGGGCTGCAGCGCTACCAGGACGTGTACCGCCACGAGGCCGCGCGCCAGACGGCGATGAAGCTCGGCGTCGAAGCCATCGACGAAGACGCCGACGCGGCCTGGTTGAGCGAGGGCTTCAACTTGCTGCAAGAGGCCGGTCTCGACATGACGCTGTTCTTCCGCGGCCTCGCCGACGTCGACGTCACGGCGCCGTCGGTGGCCCCGCTGCGCCCGGCCTTTTACAGCGAAGAGCAACGCACGAAGTTCGAACCGGCGTTGTCGACGTGGCTCACGCGTTGGGCGGCGCGGGTCGCCCGCGACGACGTCGGCGCCGTCGAACGCCGGGCGCGCATGAACCGCGCGAACCCGCGCTACGTGCTGCGCAATTACCTGGCGCAAGAAGCCATCGACGCCGCCACGCCGACCAAAAACGGGCCGGGCGATCCGTCGCTCGTGCACGCGCTGCTCGAGGTGTTGCGCCGCCCCTACGACGATCAGCCCGAGCAGGCGGCGCGCTTCGGCAACAAGCGACCGGAGTGGGCCCGCACCAAGGTCGGCTGTTCGATGTTGTCGTGCAGCTCGTGAGCGTTCTGGAACCCCTGACCCACTGACCCGCTCAACCCGTCGACAGCGACGACGGGGCTCGGCAGGATCCAACGATGTTTCGCGCGCTTCGCGTCTTGCACGCCGTCGTCGGCTTCCCGATCTTTGCGCTGTCGGTGATCGTGCAGGGCAACGATCCCGATCCTCTCGTTTGGATGGCCATCTACGGCGCTGCCGCCGTCGCCTGCCTGCTGGCCGCGGCAGGCCGCCGGACGCGCGCCGTCCCCGCCGTCGTCGGCGCGATCGCCTTTGTGTGGGGACTGACCCTCGTGCCGTCGGCGCTGGAGTTCCTGCGCTCTGACCACGAGGCCGTGCGCTTCACCATGAAGACCGGCGATCCGCTCGAAGAGATGGCCCGCGAGTGCGGGGGGCTGTTGCTCGTGTTTGCCTGGTGCACCGGCCTCTTGCTCGAAGCGGTCTGGTGGCGCCGCTCGGGCCCGGAACAAGGCGGCCCTGGAGCGTAGAAGCCGGGCACCCGGCTCCAGGGGTGAGCCGGTCAGGTGAGCCGCTCAGGTGAGCTCAGCACCGTCAGAACCGTCGACCCCCGCCCCGCGGATGGTGCCGTTTCGTCAGCGCGCGCCGCGCACCGGCTTGCGTCCACCGCGCGACGACGTGCGCGGCTGCATCGCCGGGCGAACCGCCGTCGACGGAGTCCAGCGCAGGCGGGCGACGTCGGGATCGGGTCGGAGGAAGATCACGGTGCGGTCAATGAGGTCTTGCAGCACCTCGTCGGCCAACAGCGGTGGCCTCACCCCGTCGCTGAGGACATCGCGCGGCAGGGCGCCCTGGACCAAAGCCCTGGCGATGTCGGCCGACGCCGGCGCGACGCGCGCGAGCCAGAGCGCGAGGCGCGCGGGATCGAAGCCGACAGTCCGCGGCTGCCCGAGCAAGGCGACCCGGGCGCGCGCCCGCTGGTCGTCGATCTGCGCGGAAATCTCGCGGGCCAGGCGGCTCCAGGGAACGCCCAGCGTTCGCCGCTGCTGCGCCGTGGTCAGCTCGAAGGACCACAAGGCGCCACGCACGGCCGCGAGGCAGAGCAGGGCCTGGCGATCCCGGGGCTCGATGAAGTCGTCACCGTCGCCGACGCTGCAGACGCGGACCTGGGCGATGACGCCGGCGTCGACGTCGACCTGCCAGGTGGTGGTGCCATCGTCGACGGTGAGGCGACCGCGGCAGCCGGTGCCGCACACGCCGTCGAGGAGGGTCTGAACGCCGATGTCCGAGAGCGTGCCCCAGGCACCGCCGTGGGCCAGCGAGCCGAGGATGGCGAAGCGGTTCGCGAGCAGCTTGTCGACGACGCTGACGACGTCGCCGTCGGCGGCGGCCTTTTCGAAGTAGGCGTCGGCGCCGACGCTGGCGCAGGCGATGTCGCGCAAGCCCTCGGCGTCGGCGCTCATCAAGACCACACGCGCTTCGGCCGTCAACGACACCGTGCGCAGCGCGCTCAACACGCCCCAGCCGTCGAGGTCGACGAGATCGATGTCGACGACAACTGCGTCGATGTGACGGGTGCGGGCCAGGTCGAGGCCGCGCACGGCGGTGCCGGCGGCGTACACGTGGTAGCCGCCGGCTTCGAGCGCGATGCGTTGCCGCTGGCGAGCGTCTTCGTCGGCGTCGATCAACAGCACGGTCGCCGGCTGGTGGCGCGTCGGGTGGATGGGCGGCAGGCGGCGCGCCGCGGGTCGGGACAGCGCTTCGTTGACGGCGTCGTCGAA
>JBKJNL010000727.1:0-24207 GCA_046593615.1 Myxococcota bacterium
GCTCGCGCAAGATGGCCGAGCGCGGATCGCGGCTGCGGTAGATCGGATGCCCGAAGCCCGGCACCTTTTTCTTCTGCTGCTTCTGGGCCGTGAGCCAGCCGTCGACGGCGTCGGCCGAGCCCAGCTCTTCTTCGAGGACGCGCCCGACCTCTGACGACGCGCCGCCGTGCAGCGGCCCCTGCAACGCGCACAGCGCTGCCGTGATCGACGCCGACAACGGCGCCCCCGTCGACGCCACCACGCGCGCGCACAAGGTGCCGGGGTTGAGCGCGTGATCAAGGTGCACCAGGAAGCAGCGGTCGAGGGCGTCGACGTCGTCGTCGGTGACGCGGCCGGCGTCGTCGTCGTCGACGATGCCGCGCAGGATCTTTCCGGCGTAGCGCTCATCGTCGGCGGCCTCGTGGCCGCGCAACAAGCCCACCAGGCGGCCACAGGCGCCGGCGAATTCGACGTCGTCATCGTCGCCGCAGACGTCGGCCAGCAAGGTCACGCCGCCGCGCAACAGGCCAAAGATGTCGATGTCGCCTTGATCGTCGCGCTCAAACGTGGTGCCCGGATCGAGGGCCTGCAGCTGGGCTTCGACGTCGTCACCGCGCTCGGGCAGCTCACCGGTGGCCAGCAGGCCGACGGCGCGGGCGTAGGAGACGCCGGCCTCGACGAGGGCTTCGAGGCTGTGGCCGCGCAGCCGCAGCAGGCCAGCGGCGCCGTCGACGGCCGAGAGCGCGGTCGTGACGATCGGCTCGGTCACGGGGCTCCCCGGCACGACGGCCAGACGGAAATTTCGTCGACGAAAGCGCTCCAGCCGTCGCAGGCGCTGAAGCAGCCGCCTTCGAGGTCGACGCGGGCGGCGCTGACGACGCCGGTGTAGGGGTCGATGAGGCCCAGGGGCCGCCCGTTGACGTCGACCACGACACCCGTTCCGTCGAAGCGCAGCTGGACCACCACGGTGCCCACAAAGGCCGGACCGTCCGAGTCGACCTCGAGCGTGGCGTAATCGGGGTCGGGACCGACGGCGACGATCCCGTAGCCATCCTTGCTGAAGAAGACCTTGAGCGCCCCGGCGGCACTGCTCAAGCCGATGAAAAATTCCTCGCCGTTGCCCTCGAGGCCGGCGGTGTTGAAGCGGACCTCGACGACGCGGCCGCGAAGGTCGATGGGTGCGACGTTGAAGCCGCCGGCGTAGCTGACGTCGGTGCCGCCGGCGCCGATGAGACTCAGCCGCCCGTCGACGATGCTGGCCGAGGTCTGCGTTCCGTCATAGGTGGCGCTGAAGGCGCCGGTCTCGTCGTCATAGCCGTCGACGATCAGAGGCAAGCAAGGTTCGCCCTCGCCCTCACCTTCGCCTTCGCCTTCGCCTTCGCCTTCGCCTTCGCCTTCGCCTTCGCCCTCACCTTCGCCCTCACCGGCGGCTTCGCCCTCGCCTTCGCCTTCACCGGCGGCTTCGCCCTCGCCTTCGCCTTCACCGACGGGTTCGCCCTCGCCCTCACCGACGGCTTCGCCCTCGCCCTCTGGTTCGCCCTCGCCCTCGCCGACATCAAACGTCACGCAGACGCCATCGGCGCTGCAGGCCTCGCCCGCGGGGCAGCTGGCATCGTCGAGGCAGCGCACCGGGGCGCCGAACAACGACGCCACCGAGCAGCCGCCGCTGGCAGCGGAAAAGACGACGAAACAGGCGACGACGACGACACGCACGCCGCCATCGTACCGACATCGCCGCCAGAAGAAGAGACGCAGAAAAAGAAACGCGGGGCACAAGGCCCCGCGCTTCACGTCGATGACAGCGAGCTCAGGCCTCGGGAGCGGGCTTCTCGCGCATCGGCATCGGCGGCGGCTCGGACTTGTCGATGGTGCCCGGCTCTTTGCCGACGCCGGCGCGGCGGCTGAGGCGGATCTTGCCGTCGCGATCGATCGACAGCACCTTGACGACGACCTCGTCACCCTCTTGCACGACGTCGGTGACCTTGGCCACGCGCTTGTCGGAGAGCTCGGAGATGTGGATGAGGCCGTCGGTGCCGGGGAACAGCTCGACGAACGCGCCGAACTCCACGACCTTGCGCACGAGGCCCTTGTAGATGCGGTTGACCTCGGCTTCGCGCGTGAGGTCTTCAATGATCTGGCGAGCCTTTTCACCAGCCTCACGGCCGACGGCGGCGATCTTCACGGTGCCGTCGTCGGCGATGTCGATCTTGGCGCCCGTCTTCAAGACGATGTCGCGGATGACCTTGCCGCCCGGTCCGATGACGTCGCGGATCTTGTCGGGGTTGATGCGCACGGTGGTGATGCGCGGGGCCCACTGCGAGAGCTCGCCGCGCGGGCCGCTGATCGCGTCGGCCATCTGCTTGAGGATGGTCGCGCGACCGGCTTTGGCCTGGGCCAGCGCCGTCGTCATGATCTCGCGGGTCAGGCCGTCGATCTTGATGTCCATCTGGATCGCGGTGACGCCCTTGGCGGTGCCGCAGACCTTGAAGTCCATGTCGCCGAGGTGGTCTTCGTCGCCGAGGATGTCGGAGAGGATGGCGTAGTCGTCGCCTTCTTTGATGAGACCCATGGCGATGCCGGCGACCGGCGACTTCACGGGCACACCGGCGTCGTAGAGCGACATGGTCGCGCCACAGACCGAGGCCATCGACGACGAACCGTTGCTCTCGGTGATCTCCGAGACGATGCGGATCGTGTAGGGGAACTCTTCTTCGTTGGGGATCATGCGAGCGACAGCGCGCTCGGCGAGCGCTCCGTGGCCGATCTCACGACGAGACGTGCCGCGCAGCGGGCGCGCCTCACCGACCGAGAAGGGCGGGAAGTTGTAGTGCAGCATGTAGCGGCGGAACGACTCGCCCAGCAGGCTGTCGATCTTCTGCTCGTCGTCGCGCGTGCCGAGCGTCGTCGACACCAGGGCCTGCGTCTCACCGCGCGTGAACAGCGCCGAGCCGTGGGCGCGGGGCAGGGCACCGACCTCGCAGTTGATCGGGCGAACCGTGTCGTAGGCGCGGCCGTCGAGGCGCTGCTTGGTCTTCAAGCAGGCCGAGCGCATGACGTTGTATTTGACGTCGCCGTAGTACTCCGACGCCTTTTTCTTCTGCGCCGCGTAGTCGACGTCGCCGAGCTCGGTCTTGAGCGCCGCGTGCAGGTCGGCCTTGACCTTGTCGAGGGCGGCGTAGCGGGCGATCTTGTTGCGGGTCGCGAGGGCCTGGGTCAGGCCGTGCTTCTCGGCGAGGCCGTTGATCTTTGCGTAGAAGGCCTCGTCCTTGGCCGGCGGCGTGTACGCCTGCTTCGGGACACCCATCTTTTCGCGCATCTCGTGGCAGGCGGTGACGAGCTTCTGTCCCTGCTCGTGGGCAAAGAAGAGCGCGTCGACCAGCTCCTTTTCGTCGACTTCGGCGGCGCCGCCTTCGACCATGACGATCGCGTCTTTCGACACCGACACAATCAGGTCGAGGTCTGAGCCCTTGCGGTCTTCGATGGTCGGGTTGACGACGAGCTTGCCGCCGATGCGACCGACGCGCAGGCCGGCGATGGGGCCGCTGGTGTCGGCAAAGGGGATCGAGCTCAGGTGGGTGGCCATCGAGGCCGCGCACAGCGCGAGCACGTCGGTGTCGTGGACGCCGTCGAAGCTGACGACGGTGCAGATGATCTGCACGTCGTTCTTGTAGCCCTCGGGGAAGAGGGGTCGCAGCGAGCGATCGATGATGCGGCAGGTCAGGATCTCGGCGTCACGCGGGCGCGCTTCACGCTTGAAGAAGCCGCCCGGGATCTTGCCGGCGGCGTAGGTCTTCTCGATGTACTCGACGGTGAGCGGGAAGAAGTCGATGCCTTCGCGGGCCTGGGCGCCGCAGACGGTGACGAGGACGACGGAGTCGCCCCAGCGGGCCCAGACCGAGCCGGCGGCCTGCTTGGCCACGCGACCGACCTCGAACTGCATGGGCACGTCGCCGACGTCGACCTTGATCTCGTGCCATTTGTCGGAATTGTGGGCGAGCGTGATCAGACCGGGTGTCTCGAAAGACATAGTGTAACTCTCCAAAGTGGGGGCGACGATTGGAAACTCAACCATCGATGTTTGGCGAGGGGAGCGGAACACAGAATGAGACGGCGCAACAACGTTCTCGTCGGCTGCGGCGTCGCATTCTTTGTTCGTTTCCCCTCTCGGAACGGACCGGTGCGCGCTCGCACCTTCCGGAAATCTCAAGCGAATCAGAACGGGAGCTGTGGTCGGCGTCGGTCACAGTCGGCCGACAGTGTCAGGAACGTATCGGGGCGCGAAGCAAAGAAGGCGACCCTTGCGGGCCGCCTTCTGTTGTCATCTCACTTGCGGAGACCAAGCGAGTCGATGAGCTTCTTGTAGCGGTTGAGGTCTTTCTTCTTGAGGTAGTTCAAGAGACCCCGGCGCGACGAAACGAGCTTCATCAGGCCACGGCGACCGTGGTGGTCGTGCGTGTGAATCTTGAAGTGCTCGGTGAGCTGGGCGATGCGCTCGGACTGCAGAGCGATCTGCACCTCGGGCGAGCCCGTGTCGGTCTCGTGGGTGCGGAACTTTTCCACGAGCTCGATTTTCTTTTCGGCGAACATCAGACTTCCTTTTCTGCGACGCCGTTGTCGAAAGTGACTTCGACGACGCCGCGACACCTGCTGCAGAGCGAGATGCCCTTCAGAGGTCTGGCGCGGTCCTAGGCGGCGGTCCCCTCGCTGTCAACGCGCAGACGGCTGCTCCGTCGGTTGCTTCGTCGGCTTCTGCGCGCGGGCGTTTGCGGCGGCAGCGTTCCATGCGCGCTGTTGCCGGGCAGTCAGCGGCGCGGCGATCAGGCCCGTGGCGAGACGCGTCCTTGACTTCGGTCCGGCGCGCAGACGAGAACCTCGGGCCCTGTCCTTTCCGTCGCCGTCGAAGCAGCGAGAGCCCCGATGATCAAGTGCCCGAATTGCGGACGCGAGAACGCCGACAACTTCAACTTCTGCCTCGACTGCGGCTACGACTTGAAGGCGTATCGCGAAGCGTTCCCCGACGGCGTGCCCCAGGCGCCGCCGCCGCTGCAGCCCGCGAACACGGCGACAAACATGCACGCGCCGTCGATGGAGGAGATCTCGCAGCCCTTCGGCAACCCCGTGCCGCCGTCGCCGCCGATCGCGCTGCCGCACGCGATGACGCCGCAGGCTTCGATGTCGCCGCTGCCGCCCCCGCCGCGCCAGCCGACGCGGCCGCAGGTCATGCTGCCCGAGGCGTCGCCGCCGACGTTCCCGCCGATGCCGATGGCCCAGCCGCCGCCGACCCAGCACGCCCCGCTGGCGATGCCGCCTTCTCCCATGCAGGCCATGCAGCAGGCGTCGATGGCGCTGACGCCGTCGCCGGTGGCGCCGTCGATCAAGCATGAGCCGCAGCCGATGGCCCATGCGCCGCATGCGACCGAGCCACCGCCGATGGCCCCGCACCTGACGCCGCAGCTGGGTCCCCAGCCGATGCTGGCTCCGATGCCCACAGCGCCGCCGCCGGCCATGAACACCGGGCCGCAGCCGATGCCGCCGCCACAGTCGGCGCCGCAGCAGCCTTCTGTGCCGTTGCCCCGCTCGCCGACCCCGATGCCGCTGCAGGCGCCGTTGCAGGCGCCGCCGATGGCGACGCAGCCTCCGGTGGGCACGTCCGAGTGCTCGTCGTGCGGCTACGCCAACGCGGCGACGGTGAAGTTCTGCGGCAACTGCGGCAAACGGCTCGATGGCGCCGCGGCCCCCGCCGCCGCCGGCGGCAACGGCGAAGGCCAGGGCCGCACGATGTTCATGCACGCCGCCGATCTGTCCCAGACGGCCAAAGACAAGCTGTGCAAGCTCATCACCATCGATCAAACCGGCCGCGAGGGCATGACCTTCACGATCAAGTCCGGCGAGACGCTGTGCGGTCGCGTCAATGGAATTATTCTATTTTTTGATGACCCGCACGTTTCACCCACGCATTGCAAGTTCAGCTTCTTGCAGGCCAAGCTGAAGGTCATCGACCAGGGGTCTCTCAATGGCGTGTATCTGCGCATCAAGCAGGAACGCCGGCTCTCCGACGGCGACCTGCTGCGTGTTGGCCGCCAGCTGTTCCGCTATGAATCGCTCAACAACGCGGCTTTCCAGGTCAAAAAACAAGACGGTGATGACTCGCGAATCTGGGGTTCACCCAATCCCGGAGCCTTTGGTCGCCTCGTGCAAATCCTCGACGATGGTCGCACCGGTGAGATCCGCCTGCTCTCGGGCGAGCGTTGCCAGCTCGGCCGCGAGATCGGCGACATCGTGATGCCGACCGATGGCTTCATCTCTGGCCGTCACTGTGTGTTCGCCCAGGTGAACGGCGAGACGGTCCTCACCGACCTCGGCTCCTCCAACGGCACCTACGTCCGCGTCCGCGGCGAGGCCGACGTCGGCCACGGCGACTTCGTCCTCGTCGGCAACCAGATGCTGCGGGTCGAGATCATCTGAATCACCAGCGCCGCGGACAGACGAAGACAGCCGCCCTCGAGGCGGCTGTCTTTTGTGACCTTTCTGGCGGGCCACTCATGCGGGCGAATCATGCGGGCCAATCATGAAGGCCGGGCTGCGCTGCGGCTACTGCTCGATGGCCGCGACCGTCAGCAGCACGGCGCCGGTGGCCAGCGCGACGCCGCCGATGACGGCCAACGTCGCGGTGATGGCGGTGTCTTGCGTGACGGTGCGATCGATGGCCACGCGGGTCGCTTCGAGCTCGACGCGCCGGGTGTCGCTGATGTCGTCGTCGGCGAGCAGGTCGTCGACCTGTTCACCGCGCTGGGCGAGCACGTTCAGGTCGTAGACAAAGATGCCGGCGCCGGCGGTGGCGGCGATGCCCGTGCCGATGGCCAACATGACCCAGGCGGGATGGGGACCGGCAAAGGCGACGTCGGCTTCGGCCTGGCGCTCGACGCGCTCGCGGTTGCCTTCGAGGGCCGGCGGCACCTCGAGGGGAGCGGCTTCGGCGCCGACGCGGCTGACGTTGCCGGCGGCGTCCTTGATCTCCATCCACACCGAGAAGCCGGTCGTCTGCGTGCCCGCGGGCAGGCGCGCCATGAACATCGGGCCGGCAGCGATGAAGGGCACGCTCTGCCACGGCTGTCCTGCGACCCGCCACCAGGCGACCGCGCTCTGCACACCGACGTTGTCTTTGAGCGAGGCGGTGATGACCGGCGCGACCTTCGGGTTGTCGGCGGCGATCGAGACCTCGATCACCAGGGGCGCTTCGACGTCGACATCTGCGACGGGTGCTGCGACGGGTGCGGGAGGCTCCTGCGCCTGCGCGGCCGTCGTGGCGGCGAGGAGCAGGTAAACCAGCGGTCCGTATTTCATCGGACGCGACCGTTGCCCGCTTCCAGCGCTCTTGGAAAGAGGGACGACGCGGCCGGGCCCGAGCGACCGTGGAGCGGATCGGCCTGCTTCATGGCGCGTCACGAAGCGACGGTGACGATGTTGCGGGCGCCGTCTTTGCCCCGATACATCGCGCGATCAGCGGCCTCGAGCAGCCCGCGGACATCGCCGGCGTGCCGCGGAAACGAGGCGATGCCGATGCACACCGTTACGTGCAGATCGGGGGCGCCGGAGAAGCAGGTCCTGGCCACCGCCGCGCGCACGCGCTCTCCGACCTTGAGGGCGATGTCGAGGTCGACACCGGGCAGCAGGCATGTCAGCTCGTCGCCGCCGTAGCGGGAGACGACGTCGCCTTCGCGCAACGTGTCTTCGACGGCGCGCGCGATCTCGACGAGCACCCGCGATCCCACCAGATGCCCGTGCTTGTCGTTGACCTGCTTGAAGTGGTCGACGTCGATGAACAACAGCGAGAAGGGGCCGGCGCGCTCGTCGACGAGGCGGCCGGTGGCGTCGGAGAACGCGGCGGCATTCCACAACCCCGTCAGCGGATCGCGCAGGGCCTGGTCGGCGGCGTCTTTGTAGCGCTGCCCGTTCTTGAAGGCGGTGCCGAGCTGGCGGGCCAGAAACAGCAGGCCTTCTTCGTCGGCGCGCGAGGGCTGTCCCTCGAACAAGACCGCGACGGTGACGCCTTCGCCGATGTCGAGCAGCATGCCCTGCGCGAACCGGGGCAGGCCGAGGTCGACGCCGCGGGTGAGCTCGACGAAGCCCAGCGGCCGGATTCGCGATCGCAGGCCCGCGGCTTCGTCGTCGGTCAAGCCGCGCCAGGCGGCGACGTCATCCGACCACACGAGCGAGGCCGCGCCGCCCGACACCGAGCACAGGGCGTCGGCGCCGGTGCTGGCCAGCTGATCGCGATCGAGGGTCTCGAGAACCCGCTGCGCCGCGGCAAAGAGCGCGAGATCGCGGCGCAGGCGCTCGTTCTCTGACAGCAGACGACGCCGTTCGAGGGCCCGCCCGATGGCCAGGCGCAGGCGGGCGTCGGCGACGGGCTTCACCAGCCAATCGGAGGCCCCGCGGTGCAGGGCGGCGACGGCGGCGTCGACGTCGTGCAGGGCGCTGATGATGATCACCTCGGGGCGCCCGGCCACCCCGGCGGGCAACATCTCTTCGACGACCACCGCGGGCTGCTCGACGCCGGGGTCGACGACGACGACGTCGAAGCGGGCCAGGGCGGCCTTGCGGTCGACGGTCATCTCGACGTCATGGCCTTCGCTCGCGAGCAGGTCGGCGGCGTGGGAGGCGGCGACGCTGTCGGCGTCGATCAGCAACACCCGTCCGGTGACGACGGCGGCGGAGACGCGGGTCCGATCCGACCGTTCCCGCGACGCCGGCTTCGGCGGGGACGTGGTGCCCGGCGGTCTCGTGGTGGCTTCCGGTCCGGGTCGCGGCTTCACAGGGCGAATGTACTCCCGACCGACGCTGGACGTTCGGTGCAAGGGGCCCGGGCGCGCGCGAGCGACCGGCGCCGCCGGCGCCGCGTCCGTGCACACCCCCGGCCGGCGGGGCGAAAACGGCGTTGCTGCGGCGTTTTGGAGTGCGCGCCACCCACTCGCGCCGCGGCAAAGCACGGCCGCGATCCAACCGTGTGTGGCGTGCATCCACGGTTGTGGCGCGACGCGCGTGAAGCGTCGGTGGCGCGAACGCAGCGTGACGCCCTCCGTCACATGGCCCACCGCTTGCGATGACCTTGATCACGTCATCGGAGGCCACCGTGCTCGCTGCTCTCTCGCTCTCGCTCTTGTCCGCCCTCGCCACGCTCGAGCCCGGGACCTACGCCCTCGAGGTCGAGGTCTACGCGACGACCGAGATGCCCTTCATCGGCGCGCAGCAGTCGGTCACCCGCACGGTCAGCCACGTCGTCGTCGACGAGAGCGCCGCCGCCGTCGCGGTCCCGTGCAGCATGACGACGGTCGGCCCCGGCTTCTCCTCGCGGGTGCCACGCAGCTCGCTCAAGGCGCTGCCCCCGGCGCGCTTCACCTTTGCCGTCGACGGCGACACCGTCCGCGGCGACATGGGCACCGGCCGGCTCGGTTTCGAAGGCCCCGGCGCGCTGCCAGAAAACGACAAAGACGTCCGCGTCCGCGACAGCGACGGCGACGGCCGCCCCGGCATGCGTGTCGAGGTCAACCTGGGCGCGCTCGGCGAGCACACCATCCAGATGGTGGGTGTCGGCCGCACGGTGCTGACCGGCAAGAGCGACGAAAGCGGCGCCGCCGGCAAAGTCAGCGTGCGCTCGCAGGAACGCGTGCTCTCGGGCCTGCCGATGGGCGCCACGCCGGCCCCCAGCCAGATCGACGGCGCGAAGAGCCGCTTCCTCCTCAAGAAGGTCACCGCCCAGTCCTGCGCCGCGCTCGAGGGAACCATCACCACCGCGAGCCGCTGATCGCGCCTCGGCACGCTGACACCACGGGGGCGGCCAATCAGCGCCGCGCGGGTCAAAGAGCTAGAACGGCTGCCATGCGCAGCCGTTCTTCGTTTTTCTCCGGGCTCGCCGTCGGCGCAGCCTTGACGGTGGTGCTGACGGCGGGCGTGCAGACGGCGCGGGCCGCGGATGCCGACGTCGCCTACAAAAAGCTCCGCGTGTTCTCGCAGGTGCTGACCTACGTGCAGCAGTCGTACGTCGACGAGGTCGACGCCCAGGAGCTCCTCTACGACGCCATCAACGGCATGCTCGCCCACCTCGACCCGCACACGACGTTCTTGCGGCCCGCTGAATACGAGAAGCTCCGCGAAGACACCGCCGGCGAATTCGGCGGCCTCGGCATCGACGTCGGCGTCGCCAACCTCCACGACGGCGGCGACGCCAAAGACGCTGTGGTCGTCGTCGAAGAGGTCCACAAAGACGGGCCCGGCGCCCACGCCGGCCTCAAGGTCGGCGACCTCATCGTCGCCGTCGACGGCGAAGACACACGCGGGTCGGGGCTTGAGCACGCGGTCCGCTTGATGCGCGGCGTGCCGGGCACACGCGTGGTGCTGACCTTGTCGCGCGCGGCGTGGAGCAAGCCGCGCGACGTGCCTCTCGTGCGACGCCAGGTGCGCGTTGCGTCGGTGTCGTCGGATTCGTTCGAGGCGCCCGGTGCACCGTTCATCGCCTATGCATCGATCTCGAGCTTCCAGGAGCGCACCGATCAAGAGCTCGCCGCTGCCCTCGCCGACCTCAAGCGGCAGGCGCGTGACAAGAACCTCCCCGGGCTCTCGGGGCTCGTGCTCGACCTGCGCGACAACCCGGGCGGCCTGCTCGACGAGGGCGTCAAGGTCGCCGACCGCTTTCTCGTGTCGGGCACCATCGTCACCACCGAGGGCCGCAACGAGAAATCCGCCGACCGCGAGGTAGCCCACGAAGAAGGCACCGAACCCGACTACCCCGTCGTCGTCCTCGTCAACGGCGACACGGCGTCGGCGTCAGAGATCGTTGCCGGCGCCCTGCAAGACCACAAGCGAGCGCTCATCGTCGGCGAGCGCTCGTTCGGCAAAGGCTCGGTGCAGACCTTGTTCGGCCTCGACGACGGCGCCGGCTTGAAGCTGACGATCGCCCGCTACTTCACGCCGAGCGGCCGCTCGATCCAGGACAAGGGCGTCATCCCCGACGTCGTCGTCCGCGGCGTCCGCGACGTGCCGCTCAGCGCCCGCGGCTCGGCCCGGGCGGCCGTCGATCCGCAGATCGCCGCGGCCATCGACCAGGTGCGCCGGGCATCGACGCCGCGGCCGCTCGCTGGTGGCCGTCGCTGACGTCGGCAGAAGTTCGGAGGGTCCCTGGCCATCTCGATTCGCGGAAAACAACTCCGGGGCAGAAAGCAACCGGCAAAGTGCCACCGACGGCGGCAGCCGGAGGCGCCTTGAAGCGGCCGCTGCCGCAGAGACCAACGAGACAGGGCTTGGCTTTCGGCGGAGGCGCCGCCCTATGATGCGCGCTGGACCTTGGCGCGGAGGCGCAGCGGTTGGCTGCCTGTGGGCCCACCCGGCGGCACGTTCGCGACGCTTCGCAGACGTTTGATTTTTGGGGCGCCAGCACCGTGGCGGCCGAGACTGACAGCGACTTTTGACGGCGACGTTTGACAGCGACTTCTGACAGCGACTTTTGACAGCGACTTTGGGCAACGACCTTTGGCAGAGGACACGATTGGAATGGCCGCGAGCTTCAGCCTCATCATCGAAGACGACGCGGGCAAGCAGATCGTCGTTCCGTTCGCCAAGGACGTCATCACGATCGGCCGCAAAGAGGGCAACACGATCCGCCTCACCGAGCGGAACGTCTCGCGCTTCCATTGCAAGCTTGAGCGCCAGACGAGCGGCGTCCTTGTCGAAGATCTCTCCTCGTTCAACGGCATCAAGCTCAACGGCGATCGCATCGCCGGCAAGGTGCTCGTCAGCGCCGGCGACGTCATTGAGATCGGCGACTACCACCTCGAGCTGCGCGCCGCCCAGCAGGCCAAGACGCAGGACCTGCGCGGCCCCGTCGGCTCCCGCGCCAGCGCTGTCGACGGCGGCGCCGCCCCTGCCGAAGGCGACGACTTCGAAGGCGACACCCAACGCTGGGATCCTCCGGTCGCCGCGCAGCAGCTCTCGGTCGGGCCGTCGACGCAAGAAGACACGATGCCGCACGCGCCGCTGCCCAAGGGCCCGCAGGCCGGGCTCGTCGACAGCTCCGGCGACACCGAGCGCCTCGACATGCAGCACCTGCAATCGCTGGCCAGCCAGGGAGGCCACGCGCCTCCCCCCCACGGCGTCGGCGAGGCCCAGTCGTGGCCGGCGCCCGATCAAAAGGCCCAGGCAAAGGCCGCGCCGCTGCAAGCGATGTTTGGCGACCTCGAGCCCACCGCGCGCCAGCCGGTGGCCAACGTCCCGCTTGGGGGCACCGTTCCCGCGCCGCTGGCGTCGTCGCCACCGCCGCCCGTGATGAGCGCGCAGGCGCCGACTCAACCGCTCGGCCCCCCGCTCGGCCAACCGCTCGGCCAGCAGGCGCCGCCGTCGTCGTCGGCCTCGCCGGGGACGCACGACGCCACGCAAGACATGCCGATGGGACGTGCGGCGGCCGTCAAGGCGCCCGCGCCTGCCGCAGCTGTGGCGCCGGCCCGTCGCCCCGAAGAGACCGAGCAGCTGCGCGCCGCGCCGGGCGTCAACCCCGCCGACGACCTCAGCGTCCCCCGCCTCGTCGTGTTGAACACGATTTTCTCGGGCAGCACGTTCTCGCTCAAGGCCATGGAGAACGTGCTCGGCCGCACCGACGACAACGACATCGTTCTCGAGCACCGCTCGGTGTCCCGCAACCACGCCAAGCTGGTGCGCGAGGGCGAGCGCGTGCGCATCCTCGATCTCAAGAGCGCCAACGGCGTCCTCGTCAACGGCGAAGAGGTCGAGCAGCAGGTGTTGAAGGGCGGCGACGTCATCGAGCTCGGCCGCTTGAAGATGCGCTTCGTGCCCCCGGGCGAGCGCTTCTCCGTCTCCGTCGAAGAGATCGAAAAGGCCCGGCTGCAAGACGCCGCCGGCGACGACTACGACGAATCCGCCAGCACGGTGAACGTCACCAGCCCGCTCCGCGCCCCGCGCGCCGACAGCAGCCTGCCGGTGCCGACCAAGAGGCCGGTCGCGCTCTACGGGGTCCTCGGCCTCCTCGGCGTCGTCGTCGTCGCCCTCGTCGTCGTGCTGTTGAGCAACAACGACGGCCCCAAAGACACCCCGCTCGATCCTGATCCGACCCCAGTCGGCGTGATGCCGACGCCCACGCCCACGCCGACGCCGACGCCGACGCCGACGCCGACGCCGGCCCTGCTCGACCCGGTCCCGATCGTCGAACCGACGCCGACGCCGACGGAGGTCAAGCCGGCCGAGGTTCCCGAGCTCGAGCCCATCGCGCTGACGCCAAAGGATCCACCAAAGGCGCCGCCCAAGGATCCGCCGCCGTCGACGAACAAGAAGGAACAGGAGTTCCAGGCCCAGTTGCTGGTGGCCCAGAAAGCGATCTTCGACACCGACTTCAAGGGCGCGCTGGTGCTGCTCAAAGAGCTCGAGAAGCAGAACCGCGACGACCCGAGCGTGCAGCGCAACCTCGGCATCACCTACGCCCGGCTGCGCGAGAACGAAAAAGCCGCGAAGCACTATAAAAAGTACCTGCAGCTGGCGCCCAACGCGCCCGACGCCGACAAGGTCCGCGACATCCTCGCGGGCAAGAAATAGCGGCGCCCGGTCACCAGGGCCGCTTGGGTCGCTCGCTTCAGCGGCCCCGCAGTTCCCGGTTCCCAAGGTGACAGGCGTTTGCTACGCAGACATCGATTCAACGAACTCGACGTGATGTCGACAGGAGCAGGCCATGGCGGTGTGTGAAGTTTCGGGCAAGCGCTGGATGAACGGCAGCAAGATCTCCCACTCGAACATCAAGTCGCCGAAGCGCTTCCAGGCCAACATCCAGAGCAAGCGCATCTTCGACATCGAGAGCGGCCGCTGGATGCGCGTGAAGATCTCGACCCGCGCGCTGAAGTCGCTCAACAAGATGAGCCTGCGCGAGATGCTCGGCGGCTGAGCCGTCGACGTCTTCAGTAAGCGCGTCGGCAAGCTCGCCAGCGAGCTTGATACCGCCCGGTGCTCTCGAATGAGGGCCCCGGGCTTTTTTTTGGGCGGGTCTCGCCAGCGATCGCAGCGGCGCTGCTTATTGGACGGTCACCGTCGAGGTCGCGTCAGCGACGGTGGTGCCGACGCTGCCACCGACGGTGACCAGCGAGTTGCCGACAGCCGTGGCATCGCTGGCCACCGTGACGACGGTGTGGTTGCCGGTCACCACGCAGCTGACGCAGGCCGCGTAGCTGGCCTCGCTGGCGAGCACGCCCTCGATCTGGTTCTGGGTGAGGGTCGCGCCGGTGGCGAAGATCAACCCGCCGTGGACCGCCAAGAAGCCGCGCTGGTTGCCTTGCGCGAGCGCGTCGTTGGCGACGATGGTGCTCTGGAATTGAGCCAGGTAGCCGGTCGCGGAATTGTTCAACGCCTGGGTGCCCGCCGCGCCGATCACGCTGTTGCCAAAGGCGAAGTAGGCGGTGCCGCACGTCGTCACCAGGGTCCCCGCGCCGACGTTCAAAAAGGCGCCGTCGGCGGCGAACAGCCCGACCGCGAGATCGCGCAACAACATGTTGGCGCCGAGGTCGGCGCGCCCCGCGGTGACCTGCAGGCCGATGCTGCCTGGAGCGGCGACGACGCCGGCGCCGGCGATGTCGATGTCGTTCATGAAGCCGAGGCCGTCGGCGCCGACGAAGAAGCAGCCGGCCGCCGGACAGACGACGGTGGTGCGACTGTTGCCCAAGGGGGGCTTGCCGAGGATGTGCAGACGGCCGCCGTCGGGGTGCTCGATGAAGATCGGCGCTGTCAGTGCCAACACCGTCACCGGCAACTCGATGATGAACAGCGCGCCCGGGGCAATGGCGACGCCGTTCATGTCATCGAGGCGCTGGCGCAGCTCGGCCTCCGTCGTCGCCGTCACTGTGACGGTATCGGTGAGGCGCGCGGCCACGGCGAGGCCGTCGACGGTGGCCCGCTCGGCCGCCAGATCGGGCACCGCCAGCAGGCCGCCGAACACCGCGTCGCCGTCGACACCGAGCGCGCCGCCGACGTCGAGGGAGCCGCCCACGACCGCGGCGCCGCCGACCTCGAGGGAGCCGGTGATCGCCAGGTCCCGGGGCAGGGTGCAGCGGCCTTGCACGCAGGTCAGCACGTCGTCGCCGTTGCAGACCAGCGTCGCGCCATCTTCTTCGTCGGCGTCGAGGACGCCGTCGCCGTCGTCGTCGGCGCCGAAGAACAAGCGCTGGCCGCCGCTGGCGCAGTCGACGGCGGCGGCGGCGGCGCTGCGAAAGGCGGGCGATGGCCCGGGCTCTCCTTGCAGCACGAACACCTCGGCCGCGGCGACGCCGGCCGCGCTCACGAGGGTCAAGGTGAACAACCCGGGCACGAGGGCCTCGGGCAAGGCCAGTCGCATGGAGCCTCCGGTGGCTTCGAGCACGGTCAGGGAAAAGCGGGCGTCGTCGTCGTCGAGGACGGCTTCGTCGACGTCGTCGAGCTGTCGGCCGCGCACGACGAGCGTGTGACGCAGGCGGTGGATCGCCGGCCGCGCACCGCGCGGGACGCCCGCAGGGTCGAACGCGGGCTCGAACGCGATGTCGCGGGCGGCGCCGTCGCTGTCGACGTCGACGATGACCGGGACCGGCACGCAGACGCCGTCGACGCAGCCGAGCTCGACCGAGGGGCAGCGGCTCTCGCCGTCGCAGGGCTTCGGCAGATCGGGGCAACCCGCCAACGTCGCTGCCAACGTCGACGCCACCGACAACCACGACGCTGTCGAAGTCATCACGGCTCGACAAAGACGACGCGGCACGCGCTGACGATAGACGACCCGATCGCCCGCCGAGCAGAACGCCGCGGCCGTGTTCGCGAGCGGAACCGGGCAACACGACCGGGCCGGCAGAACCGCCTTGAAGCAGCCCCGTGGACGTGCCACGAACCAACCGCTGCTGCGCAATCGCAACGCCTGAACCCCGCCAGGCCCGGAAGGGAGCAACGGTAGGGTCCCCTGCGATGTGCGCAGCAGTTTTTTTTGTCCCTCGCCTTCTGCTGCGCCGCCTGGGGAGCTGTCTGCTGCGCTCCCGCCAGGCCCCGCCCGGAGCCCCGATGTCCCGCCTCGCTTTCGTCGTCGCCGCCGTCGTCGTCGCAGCCCACGCCGGCTGTCCGGGCGCTCAGACGAAGGACCAGGGCCGGGTGGAGGGTCCGCCGCTGGAAGGCGGCTGGGCTTCGGCCTGCTTCGCCATGCAAAACCCCGACGGCACCGATGGCTTCGGCAAGCTCGAGTTCGACATGCACACGTCGACGTGGGCTGTGGATCTCACCTTCTTTGGCGACGACGCCTGCGGCGCGAAGCTCGGCACCGTGCACATCGACGGCCCCTACACGATCCAGGCGCCGTCGACGACGCTGCCGGGGGCCTTTGACGCCCGCTTCGACTTCGGCGCGCGCTCGGTCACGCCCCACGTCGACGGCTTCATCGCCTTTTTGCAGTCGATGTCGTGCGGCAGCTCCCCCTACGTCGTCGGCAAACCCCAGGACATCCTCGAACAGGGCTGCCCGGCGATGGGCTTCCAGGCAAAGGCTGCGTGCCCGTCAGACTTCGACGTCGTCTTCGTCAGCGGCACCACGCTGCAGTTCGGCCAGCGCCCGGCCGACAACAACATGTGCTCCGCCGACCGCCGGCCCCGGGCCCTCGGCGCTCCCCTGACCCGCGTTCGCTGAACACCCGCAACAGCTCTCCGCTGCGGACGGCGCCGTCGGCGACCGGCCCTCTGAAACAACGGCTGTTCCAGGTGGAACGGCGCGCGCGTGACCTGCACCCGGCTCCTGGAACACAATCCGCGTCGTGTTGCGCTGATCGGGGGGAACGTCGTCTGGCACGAAGCTGGCGATGACTCCCGCAGCCGATGAAGGCCTTGCAGGAGATTTCCATGAGCAGCGTCAACAACAAGCCCAGCAATTCCCCGATCGACGCCCTCGGCAAGCTCTTCGGCAGCGTCGGCAACGAAGCCGGACGCGCCGCCGGCGAATACGGCCAGCAGAAGATCGACGACATCAACAGCGTGTCGAAGGGCGTCGAGACCGGCGGCTTCCTCGGCGGTGCGCTGCAGTTCCTCGACGTCATGTCGGCCGGCCACAACGTGTCGCAGCTCACCGACGCCGCCACCGGACCCGGCGCCCTCGACCCCGCCGTCAAAGAAGGCATCAGCGCCGCCGTCAACTACGCCACCGGCAACCCCATGGTTCTCAAAGACCTGTTCGACATGTTCACGGCGCCCTCGACGCCGGGCGTGCGTCCGTCGCCGCCCCAGCAGGCGGTGCCCCCGCCCAACGTCGACCAGCTGCGCGGCACCGACAAAGCCCCGCAGGCGCCGGGCGCTCCGGGCCGCAGCGGCTTCTCGGAAGAGGTCGGGCCGGCGACGCGCAACTACGAAGTCAACATCGTCGAGGTCAAGGGCGCTCACGACCAGCTCGTCGAGCTCACCGGCACCTACGAGCAGCTGAAGAACGATCCGCGCATCGCCGCGCGCTACCCCGAGATCGCCTACGCCCTCAATCGCGACGACTGGAGCATCGCCGCCCAGAGCACCGTCATCATCGTCAACGTCCTGCGCGACTCGCCCGAGACCGTGTCGCAGCTCGAAGGCATCGCCAACGAACGCGGCATCTCGGTCGGCGACCCCTCTGCGCTGACGACGCCGGCTCCCGTGCAGCAGGCCCCGGGCGTCGCGGGCACGGCGCCAGCGTCGACGGCGGACGGCGACTTCTCCCAGGCCGGCAACCAGCTCGGCGACATGTTCAAGGGCATCATGGGCTTCATGGGCCCGGCGCTGAGCTTCCTCGGGCCGCTGCTGAGCAACCCGATGGTCATCAGCCTCGTCATTCCGCTGATCACCGCCGCCATCGCCGCCATCCCCGGCGCGCAGGTGCTCTTGCCCATCGTGCCGTTCCTTCCCGTCATCCTGCCGGCCATCGGCGCGGGCATGACCATGGCGGGTGGTGCCATGACCAGCGCCGCTGGCGGCCCCGGCGGCGCGCCTGGTGGCGCGGGCGGCGATCCCGTCTCGGGCCTGCTCGGCGCCGGTCCGTCGGCGGGCGGCCTGGGCGACCTGCTCGGCCCCATCGGCGGCCTGCTCGGCGCGGCCACGGGGGCTCCCGCGGCCCCCATCGGCGCCGCGCCGATCGTCGCCTGAGTGGAACAACCCCGTTCCAGCTGAAACGGGCGCCGAACACGACAAGATGGCTTTTCACAACAAAATCAAACGGTTGCGCGACCGAACCGGCTGGCACGCCGCGAGGAATGAAGAGCGCAACGAACAAGCATCACGGAGCAGGTCATGAGCAACGTCAAGAACGACAACCCTCTCGGCAACCTCTGGAACAGCGTGACCAGGGAGGCCGGCCGCGTCGCCAACGAAGCCACCCGGCACGTCACCGAGAGCATCGACGACGTCTCCAACAAGACCACCGGCCCCGGGGGCTTGCTGGAGGGCGCCGCCGCGGCCCTCGAAAAGGCCTCGCCCGGCCGGTTCGTCGCTGGCGCCATCGACTCGATCATTCCCGGCGAAGACCTGCCGCCGCCTCTCGCCGACGGCATCGCTGCCGGCGTCAACTTCGCGGTCGGCACCATCGTCCCCGGCGTGGGCTTTCCGCTGCAACTCATCGCCATCACCGAGGCCTACTCGGCGGTCACGGGTCTGATGGCGTCGTCGCCGCCGAGCGCGCCGCCTCCGCCGACGGAGCAGTCGTCGCGGATGCAGACACCGGAGTCGCCCCAGCAGGCCATCCGCGATCGGATCGCCGCCGGTCCCGACTTGGGGGGCATCGGGCAGCTGCGGCCCATCGACGGTTCGCGCTTTGCCGGCCTGAAGGACAAGCTTGATGGCCTCCGTGATGGCGGGTACGGCGGCAACGGCCTGGTCACCATCGACATCGGGGGCCACCGTCCGGGACGGCCTGGCGGCAAAGATGTCGACAGCCGGTTGAAGAAGCTCGAAGCGGACCTGGCAAAGGCAGATGCAGATATTGACAAGATTTTGAGCAATCCCAATCTGTCGTTCGAAGACATGATCTTTCTGCTCATGCGGGCAGTCATCAAACAGTCAGAGGCCGAGACGAAAATCGGTCTGCGCGAAGAGCAAAAGGCACGAGACGCCGAGCGCGGCGTGCGCGACGGAACCAAAGCCGACATCCGCAGCTTCCAGACGGAGGTCGACGGCTTGCGCTCCCAGGTGGCCGGCATGGCGGCGGGACCTGCCCGCGACACGAAGCAGGCAGAGCTCACACAGAAAGAAGGCACCCTGCGCAACATGCAAGACGACCTGTCGACGAGCCTCGGCGATTCCGCGGAGTCGCGGGCTGACCGGATGGAGGAGCTGAAGCAGGCAATGCAGAAGGTGAGCGAGATGCAGCAGGCACTGTCGAACATCCTCAACACGCTGCACCAGACGGCAATGAATGCCATTGGAAACATCCGCTGATCGTTGATTGAACATGGGGTGAAGGGTGCGGGAGCGATCCCGCATCTTTCTGTTTCCTCTCCTGGTCTTTTCGTTCCCGTCTCCGTTTTTCGTGGGCCCATGCAGCAGCCGAACCCCCAAGACCTGCAGCGACGAAAGATCCGGGTCACCGGCAAGGAGTCGGTCGCCGACGTCGCTGTCGTCGTCTTCAAGGACCCGCGCCTGGCCGCGGCGATTCGCGATCTGAATCCCGGGTTGCCGCAGAGCGGACCCATCGCCGCCAACGCCGTCGTCATGTGCCCGTCGAAGATCGAGGCCCTGGTCTTTGCAAAGAAGATGGGCTTCACGCTCGGCTTCGACGAGAAAGCCGCCAACGGCACGCGGCAGAAGCGGGCCTGGCAGAAGATGCAGGGGCCGGGGCAGGCCTCGCACAAAGGCATCGACGCCGCCGACGCTGCGCGCACGCTGCTCGAACAAAAGATTGCCCCCGCCGAGGTCGGCAAGCGCCTCGTCAAGCTGGCGACGCCCGAGGCGCTCGAGAAGTTCCTTGCCGAGCCCCACAGCGAGGCCGCGCTCGTCACCGTGCAGAAGAGCGTCGAGCTGCACATGGCGTTTCCAAAGGCGCACGGGCGGCTGCTGGCCATCGTCGGCGTCGTTGAAGCCACGCTGCGGCCCGCGGCGCTGCTGCCGCTGCTCGAGGCCGTCGTCGTCGACGAAGCAAAGGCTGTGGCCGCTCTGAACGCAGTGGTCGCGCCGGCGGCGGCCAGGCTGGCCTTTGTCGACCGCGCCGCCGTCGTCGTGCGTCTCGTGGGCCGGGCCCGCGAGCTGGCCCGCATCGAGCGCGGTGCGCGCGACGCCACGCTGGCCGTCGACAAAGACGCCGCTGTGCTCGCTGCCCTGTGCGCCGCCATCGTCGACCGCGTCGATCCGGTGAGCGGCGAGCGCTTGAAGATGCTCGGGCTCGACGAGGCCTGGGCCCTGCTCTCGACGCACCTGCTGCGCCTCAAGGAGATGCTCAAGAAGCACGATGAGCTGCTGCCGCGCGCCGGGGCCGAGGTCATCCGCGTGCTCGCACGCGGCGACGACGGATCGAAGCTGCCGAAGCCGTGGCCGCTCATCGCTGCCGTCGTGCGCGGGCTCGGTCCGCTGCTCGACGCCGCCGCCGTCAGCGCCCGCGACGAAGGCCTCGGAGGCCTGGTGCAGAAGCCCGCACCGAAGCCGTCGTCGTCGTCGTCGTCGTCGTCGTCGTCGCGTGTGGACGGCGCAGCGTTGAAATCGATGGAGGGCGTCGCCGTGATGTCGGCGGCGTCACTGCAGGCGCGGGCCGCGTCGGGGTCGCGCTCGGTCGACGAAGGCACCGCCATTGCCGAACGCCTCGCGGCTGGCGTCGTCGCGCTGGTTGATCTCGCGCGGCCCATCTCGGGCGATGCCGGGCCCAATGCCCTGCGGCGCGCGCGGCGGCGTGGCTTCTTTGACAACGTCGTCATCGCCAGCTCGGCGCCCCAGGCCGACGCCATTGCCAGGCTCGTCGATGACTTGTTCGCCGACGCGCGACGCACCGGGCTCAGCGGCGTCGATCGCGTGCAGAAGGGACAACAGGCCGCCGCCCGCGACGTCGCCAAAGGCCTCGTCGGTGCGCTGTCGGTGCACCAGAAGAACGTCAGCGAGCTCGGCCGCGCCATCGTCGTCGTGGCGATGACCATCGATCGCGATCTCGGCGGCCTGCTGCTGCGAGCCACCGGCAAAGAAGCCTTCAAAGCCGCTGTCGAGAAACACGGCGGCAAGCTCTTGAGCAAGGCAGCCCTCGTCTATGCCGAGCCGCCCGCCTGAGGCGCCGCTTCGCGAATCCCGCTGTCGTCACCGCGGCAACGGCAACGCGATTCGCCAAGCGGGCGATCAGCGTGGCGGCTTCTTGCGGGCGCTGACGAGCAGGCGCGGTGAGCCTTCGTCGAAGCTCGAGAGGTCGACGTCGCCGAAGCTGGCGTCGACGACGAAGCCGCAGTCGTCGAGGGACTGGAGGAGCTCGGGCGTGGTCCACATGTGTTGGTGCAGCTCGATCTGCGTGCCGGGCTCGTCGCCGGCGCCCGCGCCAGCAACGGCGTCGACGTAGGCGTAGCGGATGTCGATCTGCGTCGTCCGCGTCGTCGGCTGGTAGGTCGAGCGATCGCACGTCAGGAACCGCCGCCCGCTCGTCGGGTGCACGCGCTCATCGATGCGGCCCCAGGGCACGTGGCCCCGCAACATCGTCTCCCAGTAGGGCGGCGTCATGTCGAGCGCGAGCACGCCGTCGTGGGCGAGCTTGCCGTGGATGTGCAACAGCGACGCGTGCAGCGCGGCGCGGGTCTCGATGTGCAGCAAGCCGTTGAAGGCAAAGATGACGAGGCCGATGGCGCCGCTCGTCGGGCCGACGAACGTGGCGGCCAGCGCGTCTTCGACGACGACGGCGTCGGCGAGGCCGGCCTTTTTCAGCTTGGCGACCAGCAACGCGCGCATGGGCGCCGAGGGCTCGACCGCGTGCAACGTGTGGGCGATGCCGTTGGAGCCGCCGTCGACGAGGGGCAGGGTCAGGCGGCCGGTGCCCGCGCCGAGCTCGACGACGATCCTGGCCGCTTCGCCGACGCGTCCGGCCGCGTGTCGCCCCAGCAGCAGCCGGTAGAACGTGAGCTCGGCGCGGTAGGCGGCGTAGTCGACGTCGTACCAGTCGGCGGCGTCGTAGATGCCGCAGCGTCGGAAGGTCCGCCGATCGGCGCGCAGGGCGTCGGGGAGCAACTCCTCTTCCCAGGCGTCGCTCGCGGGACCGACAGACCCCGTCACCGGCGCCGCCAGGCCCGGCGCGTCACCGCCACCGTCAACCGATGATGCCGTTGCCGACGAGGTCGGCGAGGATGCGGACCGTGTCGAAGCGGTCCATGCCGCTGACCGCGAGGACGTCGTCGTAGGAGAGCGTGCCGTCGACCTGCGACAGGATGAAGCCCGCGCGGTGGTGCATGTTCATCCAGATGACCTCGTCGGGGGGCACGAGCTGGCGCGGCACCTTTTGCATGTCGCCGAGCTTGCTCTCGTACATCTTCAGCAGCGTCTGCTCGTTGCGCTTGAGATAGGCCCGTGCGCCTTCGTGCGACGACTTCTTCTTCAGCACCTTCTCGACGAGCTCGAGGGAGCCCGAGAAGTCGCCGAGCTCGAACAGCTCGCGCGCGCCGACCATGAGGGCTTCGCATTCGTCGGGTGCAGCCGCCGTGGCGCTCGACGACGACGACGCTGACGACGACGACGACGACGATGGCGGCGGCATCGACGGGGGCGACAGCGTGGGGGGGGCCGTGACCGCAAACGCGGCCGAGCTCGTGCGCGGCACCATCGACACGATGTCGCTGTTGTTGCCAACGCTGCGCAAGGGCCGGGCGATCTCCATCGGCGGCACCGACGCGCCCGAGGCCCGCTTCAGCAACTGCTCAAAGGCCGATGCGCGATCGTTGGCAGTGACGTCGACGTCGACGGCCTGGGCGGGTCCGTCGAGGTTGTCCCAGGGAGAGGCGGCGCCGACGTCGATGTCGAAGCCGCCAGCGGGCTCAACGCCGGCGAGGGACGTTGGCTGTGGCTGCGTGGTCGACAGCGTGGTCGGCGGCGACGGCGCGGGCATCGTCGCCGCTGCAAACGAGGGCATCGAGGCCGCGACCGGGCCAGCGCCTGGGGGGGGGGCGTCGGGCGGAGGCATCCACACCGGCATGTCAGTCGGCGTCAGCAGCGGCGCCGGCGACGAATCGTCAAAAGCAGCCCCTGATCGGCGCGGGGCCACGGGGGGGGGCTTCGGCTCGGTCGGCGGCGTCATCGGCTGGGACGCGGCGCCGGGCTCGTCGAAGCGCACGCTGTGGCGAATGACCCGCTCGTCGACGGGATTTGCCAACGGCGACGGCGACGGCAGCGCCGACACCGCGCGTGACGCGGCCGAAAAGGCGTCGCCGAAGTCCTCGCCGAAGTCTTCGCCGAAGCGACGGCTGGTGCGCACCTTGCGCTCGTGCAGCTGCACCGTTGGAACGGTCTGCACGCTCGAGAGGATCGGCGTGGTCGGCGACACGGCGACCGGCGGCGACGGGTCGGCGAGCTCGCCCCACGAGCCGCCGCGCTCAGCCAGCGGAATCGGCCCCGGGGTCGGCGCGCGCGCGTCACCCCAGCCCGGCAGCGGCGGGGGCGTCCAGCGGGCGTCGATGTTGTCGGCGTCGAGCGCGGGCGCAGCGGCCGGCGGCGACGCAGGCGACGTCGCCTCCGCCGCGAACGCCGGCACCGGTGAGGGCAGCGGCGGCGAAGCGAACGGCTGCGCCGTGTCAGGCGTTGGCGTCGTCGTCGTCGTCGTCGTTGGCGTCGTCGTCGTCGTCGTCGTCGTCGCCGGCGACGCGTCATCGACACCGGCCGCGGTCTTGGGCGCTGCCGCGTTCGCCTCGTTGTGAGCCGTCATCGGCGCGGGAGGCAACGGCGACGGCGAAAACGTCACCGGCGGTGGCGGCATCATCGCCGGCGGCGGCAACGGCGACGGCGACCACGTCGGCGCGGCCTCGCTCGCCGGCGGCGGCAGTGAGACGGGCGGCAACGTCAGCGCCCGCGGCATCGACAACGGCGGCTGCGTCGTCGCGGCTGGCGGCGACAGCATCTCGGGCGCCATCATCGCCGGCGGCGTCGGCGGCGTCGGCGTCGGCGGCAGCGGTGGCAGCGGCATCGGCGCCATCTGGGCGGCGGCCGGCTCGCTGGTCGGGGCGGCCTGGGTCGCCGGCGGAGTCGGGGGCGAGACCGGCGTCTCCTCGGCGGGCACGGG
>JBKJNL010000782.1:0-2876 GCA_046593615.1 Myxococcota bacterium
CCCGCTGAAGATCACGTACGAGTGCGACATCCAGCCCCTCGAGGTCAGCATCTTGCGGGCGCCCATCGATGGCGTCATCGACCAGGTGCTGGTCGACGAGGGGCAGCGGGTCGCGGCCGGTGACGTGCTGGGCAATCTGGCCAACGCCAACCTGAAGCTCGCGGTGGTCAAGAGCAGCTCGTCCCTCGACCGGGCCCGCGCCGAATTCGATCTGTTGAAGCAGGGCAGTCGGCAGGAAGAGCTCGACCGCGGCATGGCCCGCGTCTCGGGCCTCGCCAACGAAGCCGGCATCGCCAACGCCCGCCTCGAGCGCGTCCGTGGCCTCGTCAAACAGGGCGTGGCGCCCCGCGAGGAGCTGGAGCGGGCCCAGGGCGCGCTGGCCGCCATCCAGGGGCAGCTCTCGCAGGCCCGCGCCGAGCTCAAGCTGTTGCAGGCCGGCAGCCGCCCCGACGACCTGCGAAAAAAAGAAGCCGAGATCCGCAGCCTCGAGGCCCAGCTCGAGGTCGACAAGGCGCAGGCCGAGGCCACCGTGCTGCGCACGCGCATCGCGGGCATCGTGACGACGAGGAAGCCGCGCGAGCTCTTGCACAGCAAGGTCAACGTCGGCGACGCCATCTTCGAGGTGGTGGTGCCCGATCGCATGCGTGTCGACGTGTTGGTGGCCGAGCGCGACTTCGATGTCTTGAAGAAGGGGCTGCCGATGTCGGTGAAGGTTGCGGCCTACCCGACCGAAGAATTCGGCGGCGTCATCGTGCGCGTCGCCGAACAGGTCGAGCGGCGCGAGTCGGGAACCATCGTGCGGGCCGAAGGCGTCATCGACAACCGCGACGCCATGCTGCGCTCGCACATGACCGGCTACGCCGAGATCCGCGGCGAAGACCAACCGCTGGTGAGCCTGCTGGTGCGGCGCCTGGTGCGCTTTGTCCGCGTGCGCTTCTTGATCTGATCGCTCACGCGCCGAGGGCGCGCAGCACCGTGCGCGCGGCGTCGAGAAAGGCGTCGACGTCGTCGACGCTGGTGTAGGCGTGGGCCGAGGCCCGCACCGCTCCCGACAAGCCGAGGCCGTCGAAATACGGATGGCAGCAGTGGTGCCCCGAGCGGACCATGACCTTGTGGGTGTCTGACAGGATCAAGGCGACGTCGTCGGCGCTCAGCCCTGGCGAGGTCAACGCCAGCGAGGCGATGGGCAGCCGATGACCCGTCGACGGCCCGAGCAACTTGACCCCGGGCAAGGCCTCGCAGCCCGCGCGCAGCCGCTCGGCCAGCAGCGCCTCATGGGCGACCATGACGTCGACGCCGATGGCGGTGATGACGTCGACGGCGGCGCCGAGGCCGATGGCGCCGACGATGTTGGGCGTGCCGGCCTCGAAGCGAAAGGGCGAGGCTTTTTCGGTGGCGCCTTGTCGGGTCACCAGCCGCACCGCGCCGCCGCCGCGCAAGACCACGTCGAGGCCGTCGAGGGACTCGCGGCGCCCGCACAGCACGCCGATGCCCGGGGGGCCCATCATCTTGTGCCCCGAGAACGCCAGGAAGTCGGCGCCGAGCGCGTGCAGATCGGTCTTCACGTGTGGCACCGATTGGGCGCCGTCGACGAGCAGCTTGACGCCGCGCCGCCGGGCCTCGGCGCCGATCGCGGCCATCGGGTGCACCGCCCCGGTGACGTTGCTGGCGTGTCCGAGCACCAGCAAGCGCGTGCGCGCGTCCACCAGCGAGAACAAGCGGTCGACGTCGAGCACGCCGTCGGCGCCGACGTCGACGAAGCGCATCTCGGTGCGGCCTTGCAGCGGCAGCAGCGCGGCGTGGTGCTCGGCGCTGCTGGTGACGACGTTGTCGCCGGGCACCAGGCCCAGACCGAGCACCACCATGTTGATGGCCATCGTGGTGTTCAGCGTGAACACCACCTCGCCAGGCGCGGCGCCGACGAAGCCGGCCACCTTCTGCCGGGCCGCCTCATAGGCTTCCGAGGCCTCTTCGGAGAGCAGGTGCTTGCCGCGGTGGATGTTGCCGCGCACCTGCTCGAGGTAGTGGACCATGGCGTCGACGACAGGCTGCGGCGTCAGGCTGGTGGCGGCGTTGTCGAGGTAGATGAGGGGTTGCCCCTCGATGCGGCGCTCGAGCAGCGGCAACTTTTTGCGCAGGGCGAGCAGGCGCTCGTGCATCGGCGGGTGGGCGGGCGTCGTTTGATCCAGGGCGGTCATCGTGGCCGCATCTTGCCGCGGACAGCGCGCCGACGACACCGCCACGACCTCTCCGGTCGAGGTCGGGCGCCGGCGGGACGAATTTCAGGGTCGAAGCGCAGGGCGGCCCCGGCCGTCCACCCACAGCCGCATCGCGTTGCCAGCGCCAGATCGTCGGTGGCCCTTGTGGTGCCGCCCCGTGCGGATGACGACGGGCCATGAGCGATCAACACCGGTTCACGAGCACCTTGCGCTGGCAGCGGGCGACCCCCGACTTCACCTACGACGGCTACGACCGCTCCCACGAGGTCACGAGCGGCTCGGGGGTCACGCTGCCGGCGTCGTCGGCGCCGGCCTTTTTGGGCTCGACGTCGCGCATCAACCCCGAAGAGATGCTGCTGGCCGCGCTGTCGAGCTGCCACATGCTCACGTTTCTGGCGATCGCCGCCAAAAAGCGCCTGGTGGTCGACGCCTACGACGACGACGCCAGCGCCGTCATGGACCGCAACGCGGCCGGCAAGCTGGCGGTCACGCGGGCGACGCTGCGGCCGCGGGTCGTGTTCTCGGGCGACACGATCCCCGACCGCGCGGCCCTCGAAAAGATGCACCACCAGGCCCACGCCGGCTGCTTCATCGCCAGCTCGGTCCACACCGCCGTCGACGTCGACCTCGGCTGATCGCGGCATGGGTTGGTCTGCG
>JBKJNL010000821.1:0-2542 GCA_046593615.1 Myxococcota bacterium
GCGACGCCCGCTTCGTGTGCGACTTCGACTTCGGCACGCCGCAGTGTGCGCGGGCCACGTGCGCGGCGGGTGAGAGCTGCCCGGCCGGCACCGCCTGCGTCGACGGCGTCTGCCTCGAATCGTAACCAGGGTCCGTCGATGTCGACGTGGATGACGCCGACCGCGTCGTTGTCGTCGGGCCCACCGCGCGCGGGTGCGGTCCAGAGTTGGTGCCCAAAAAAACGGGCCCTGCGCAAGCCGGACCCGTCTCTCAGGGCGCAGCGCCCCGGTCATGCGCCTCGCCGCTCAAGGCGTGCAGATGCCGGCGACGCAAGTCGCGCCGACGCCGCAGGCGGTGATGCAGTCGCCGCAGTGGTCGTTGTCGCTGGCGAAGTCGGCGCAGTCGGTGCCGCAGACCTCGGGAGCGGTGGCCGGGCAGCCGCAGGCGCCGGCGAGGCAGACCGCGCCGCCAGCGCAGACCGTGATGCAGTCGCCGCAATGGGCGACGTCGTTCTGGAAATCGACGCAGTCGAGGCCGCACGCGTCGGGCGGATTCGTTCGGCTGCTGCGGGCCGCGGTCGCGCCGCGCTCGTCACCTGTCGCCGTCAAGCGTCGTGGACGGCGTCGGTCTCGGAGGAGCGCTGGCCTGCGGTCCAGGTGATGACCGGCGGGCGGACCGCGGCGCACAGGGGCGTTCCGTTCTTCATCGTCAGACCGAGGTGGCCGGTGAGGACGCCGCTCGCCCGGGCCGCGGTCCAGACGTCGGCGGGCACGGCGCCGAGCATCAGCTTGGCCCGCCGAAACGATCCGAAATGCCCGCTGCCATCGACGACGCCCCACGACAGATAGAGGAAACGCTCACCTCTCTTGCCGTGAACCGCCGGCCCGCGGACGTCGCCATCGGCCTTGACCTCGACATCGACGGACCAGCGGGCCCCTGCCGCGTCGCCCACGACGAGGTCGACGACCTCCTGCTTGACCTGCACACCGACGTGGACGTTGTCGCCCGCGAGGCCGCCGGCGCCGTCGTCGAGCCCGCAGCTGCCGTGAAACGAGCGACCGGGCAGGTCGGAGGCGACGACGTCGATGCGCATGCCGCGAGGCTATGCGGCGACGAAGCGAGCCGGGGGGCAAAGCGCCGCACGCGCGGACCTGCGACGAGAAACGTCTTGCCTGTCGCACAGACAGGCGGCATGACGCCGCTGGAAGGTCTCACGGAGACGTCAGAGGACCCCATGGATCATCACACGTCGTGGCTGAGCTTTCTGCCGGGCTATCAGAGCCTGCTCGACTACTTGAACGGCAACTACCACGGCTCCGTCGTCATCCCGCAGGGCGGGACGATAACGACCGTGCACCACATCTACGCCGCGCTCATCACGATGTTGATCTTGATGGTCACGTCGCTGATCGCCCGCAGCACGTTCGCCAACGTCGACAAAGCGCTCATCCCGCCGCGGACGTTCGGCCTCGTCGCCGGCTTCGAGCTGCTGGCCGAGACCCTGATCGGGCTCATGGCCTCGATCATCGGGCCCTCGTACAAGCGCTACGTGCCGGTCATCGGCACCCTCGGCTTGTTCATCTTTGTCTCGAACCTGATGGGCCTCATCCCGGGCTATCGGCCCGCGACCGACAACTTCAACACGTCGTTCGCCTGCGGTTTGATTGTCTTTTTGTATTTCAACCTGCACGGCTTCCGCGTGCACGGCATTGGCCACATCACGCACCTCTTGAACCCGGTCGGCACGTGGTGGGGCTGGTTCCTCGCGCCGCTGCTGGGCCTCATCGAGATCGTCGGCCTGTTCGTCCGGCCGATCACGCTCGGTGTTCGTCTCGCCGCCAACATGATCGGCGACCACGCCGTGCTGTTTGCCTTTGCCGGCATCATTCCGCTGATCATCCCGCTGCCGTTCTACGTGCTCGGCCTCCTGGTGTGCGTCATCCAGACCGCGGTCTTTGTGATCCTGGCCTGCGTGTACATCTCGCTTCACGCCAACGAAGAAGAAGCCCACCACTGATTGGTTGCTTCGATACTGATTCGCTTTGACTCCGTCGCTTTAACGCTGCTGAAAGGAACAAAACATGAACCGCCTGAACGCTCTCCTCGCCCCCCTCGCCGTTCTCCTCGTCGCCGTCCCGGCCTTTGCCCAGGACGCCTCGTCGAAGGAGCACTACGGCATGTACGCCATCGGCGCCGCGCTCGCGATCGGCCTCGCCGCCATGGGTGGCGCCCTCGGACAGGGCCGCGCCGCCGCCGCCGCCCTCGAAGGCATCGCCCGCAACCCCTCGGCCCAGAGCAAGGTCTTTACGCCCTTCATCCTCGGCCTCGCGCTCATCGAGTCGCTGGTGCTGATGGCCTTCCTGGTCGCCGCCGGCTTCCTCGGCCCGATCGGCAAGTGAGCAAGTGAGCCGATGAGGCGTCGACTCCGACGTCGTCACGGACTGGAAGAGCGGGGGCCAAGGCCCCCGTTTTTCTTTGCGGTCTGCGGCTCGCGGTTGGATCCCCCCGCGGGAGACCTCACCCCCCCGACCCCCTCTCCACGGGCACTCGCCAAGCCTCGTT
>JBKJNL010000841.1:0-4172 GCA_046593615.1 Myxococcota bacterium
GGGCTCGATCAAGCTCAACTTCCCCGACAAGGAGCCCTGGGAGCTCGAGTGCTCCTGCTCCCTCGACGTCGCCGAGGCCGGCGGCCTGACCCTCGAAGACGTCGGCGCGCTGTTGAACCTGACCCGCGAGCGCGCCCGCCAGCTCGAGAGCGCCGCCCTGCGGAAGGTCCACGACGTGCTCGAACGCTGAAGAAGCCCGTCGCCGTCTTGACCGGGTGGTCGCGAGACTCCAGGTTGCGCGCGACGTGTCGGACCCCGGTCTTCTCCCCGAGCAGCGACGTCCCCTCGTTCGCGAGCTCGCCCACATCGAGCTGGAGCTCCTGCGCTCGGTGTGCGCCGATCCGACGTGGCTGGCCCAGAACGACGAGAGCGCGCTGAGGTGGGCCCTGTCGCTGGCCCGCATCAGCGCCGTGCAGGTGCTGCCGTCGGAGTCTTCGGGCGGCGACGTCGGTGTCGTCGTCGACGTCGGCCACACCACCGACGGCTACCGCCGCAAGCTCTTCCACATGCTCGACCCGTGCGTGAGCCAGAGCGGCGGCGACTGGCGCATCGAGCGTGACGGTGTGCGGGCCCAGATGCCGCACATCCGGTCCCTGGTGCGCGACGAGCGCAAGACGCTGCTCGGGTTGTTCGGCGACCGCCTGCCGCCCGCGTCGCTCGACCGGGCCACCCGACGTCGACCGCTGGCCCTCGTCATGGGAGGTGGCGGCGGCACCGGCTACGTCTACATCGGCGCGCTGTCGGTGCTCGACGAAGCGGGCATCGTGCCGGCCGTGATCGCGGGGACGTCGATGGGCGCCCTGCTCGGTGCCTTTCGCGCGCGCACCAAGCAGTTCTCGCTCGGCAACGTGCGGCAGCTGCTGGCGCGCCTCAGCTGGAAAAAGGTCTTTCGGCTGTTCGACACCGAGAGCCGCTTCGGCCTGCCGGCGACGTTGAAGCTGTCGCTGCGTGAGGTAATCGGCCACGAATTCCTCGCCGACGACGACGTCCGCGCCGAGGGAGCGCCAGCGAAGTCGCGGCGCTTCCTGCGCATGAACGAGCTGGCGATCCCGCTGCGCGTCACCATCGCCGGCCTCGTGCATGGCGAGCGCGAGCTGCCGGTCCAGGGCTACGCCGAGCTGCTCAAGGACGTCGGCGACGCCAGAGCGTTGAAGAAGAAGTCGTCGCTGTTGTCGCGGGCGTTTTCGGAGATCGCGCGCCAGCCGGTGCGGCCCGTCTACGTCGGCGGCGACGAGCTGACCGCCGACTTCGACGTCCTCGACGCCATCGGTTTCTCGTCGTCGGTGCCGGGGATCATCCACTACGACATCCTGCGCGACGACCCGCGCATGATCGAGCTGGTCACCGAGCTGATGAAGCGCGAAGGCGTCTTTCGCCTCGTCGACGGCGGCCTGGTCGACAACCTCCCGGCCCGCGAGGCCTGGCGCACGGTCCAGCAGGGTGTCGTCGGCGACCGCGACCCGTTCGTGCTCTCGCTCGATGCGTTTTCGCCGCAGCTGACCGCCCGCCACCTGCTCTTCCTGCCGCTGATGCGCATCGCCGCCGAGAACAGCAAAAGCGGCCGCGAGCAGAGCCACCTCGTCGTCAACTTCAAGGGCGTGCTGTCGCCGCTGTCGGTGGTGCCGTCGCCGTCCGAGTTCCTCCGGGCGGTGGAAAACGGCAAACGGGAGATGGCCCCGCACATCCCGCTCATCCGAAAGATGATCGGCCCCATTCCCGATCCACCCGGTATCTTCGAGTAACGGCCCCAACCCGGATGAACAGCATGAGCACGGCGACGACGACCTACGACACGGTCCCCGACAACCACCGCGTGCCGTTCACGTGGCTCGACGGCGGCTGCGTGCCGACCGAGCAGGCGGTGGTGCCGATCATGTCCTACACGCTCCACTACGGCCTCGGCGTGTTCGAAGGCATCCGCGCCTACGAGCTCAAGCAGGGCGAGAAAGAGTCGGCGGTGTTCCGCCTCGTCGAGCACATCGAGCGCCTGCACCGTTCGGCGCGGCTGTTGCGCATGGAGCTGCCCTACAGCGTCGACGACCTCGTCAAGGGCTGCGTCGACGTCTTGCAGAAGAACGGTCTCAAGGCCGGCTACCTGCGGCCCATCGCATTCGTCGACGACGGCAAGCGCGGGCTCGGGGCCTCGAACAACCGCATCCGCGTGGCGGTCGCCACCTGGCCCTGGGGCCGTTACCTCGGCGACGACGGCGTCAAAAACGGCATCCGCTGCCAGGTCAGCTCGACGGTGGGCATGAACGCGCGCTCGTTTCTGCCCAAGGGCAAGATCAACGGCCAGTACGTGAACTCGATCCTGGCCAAGCGCACGGCCCAGCACGCCGGCTACGACGAAGCCATCCTCCTCGACGACGAGGGCTACGTCGCCGAAGCCACCGGCGAGAACCTGTTCATCATCAGGAACGGCCAGCTGATCACGCCGCCGGTGTCGCAGCCGATCCTCGAAGGCATCACCCGCGACTCGGTCATCCAGCTCGCCCGGGCCCACGGCCTGACCGTGCGCGAAGAGCGCTTCAGCAAAGAGACGCTGCTGTCGGCCGACGAGTGCTTCTTGACCGGCACCGCCGCCGAGGTCACGCCGGTGCGCGAGATCGATGGCTACGGCATCGGCAAGGGCGGCCGGGGCCCGCTCACCGAGAAGCTGCAGTCGACGTACTTCGACACCGTCTCTGGCAAGAACGCCGAGCGCCTCAGCTGGTTGACGACGTACTGAGCCCGGCTGCCGGCGTTTCTCGCGCTCGAGCGCGCGGGTGGCTCTGGTCGTAGACCTTGGTCAATCGGACCACGTCGACGTGGGTGTAGCGCTGCGTCGTCGACAGGCTCGCGTGGCCAAGCAGCTCCTGGATGCCGCGCAGGTCGGCGCCGCCTTCGAGCAGGTGGGTGGCAAATGAGTGCCGCAGCTTGTGGGGGTGGATGCGGGTGCGGGCGCCGGCTTCGACGCCGAGCCGGGCCAGCCGCCGCCGCAGCTCGCTGTCGATGACCCGCTTGCCGCGCGCGCCCAGAAAGAACGCGTCGCCGGAGTGGGCGGTGACGACGACGACGCGGCCTTTTTCGAGCCAGTCCTGCAGCGCCGCGGCGCAGACGGCGTGGAACGGCACCACCCGCTGCTTGTTGCCCTTGCCGAGCACGCGCACCGACCCGCCGGCGATGTCGACGTCGCCAAGCCTCAGGCCCACCAGCTCGCTGATGCGCAGGCCGGCGCCGTACAGCAGCTCGATGACCGCGCGATCGCGCAGGGCGACGGCCGCTGACGTCGGCAACGTCGGTGACTTATTCTTCTCCTGGGTAGATTTCAGCGCTGACTTGTGGGGCTGGTCGCACAAGGCAAAGGCCTCGTCGACGGAGACGCTGCGCGGCAGCTGCTTCGGCCGCTTCGGCGAATCGAGCAGCGCTGCCACCGAGCTCTTCACGCGATCGGTCTTCCGGCAGAACGCCAGGAACCCGCGGATGGCCGAGAGCCGGCGCAGCGTCGACGACGTCGCATCACTTTTGTGGCGGGCCGCCAGGAACGCGCGCAGCGCGTAGAGATCGAGGCGCTCGAGGTCGGCGAGGCCGCGGCTCTTGCTCTCGACCAGAAAGGCCCGCAGCAGCGCCAGGTCGCCCTCGTAGGCGCGCAAGGTGTGGCCGCTCAAGCGGCGCACGTGCTCAAGGTGGGCGAGATACTCGGCGACGGCGTCGTCGAAGCTGCGATCCATCGCCCGATCGTAGGGGGCCGTGAAGCCGCGCGCGAGTTCGCGATACGGTGCCGGCGACCACGGCCAGCAGCTGTGGCGTCGCCGACACCGGCCCTCAGCGCCTCGTCGTCAAACTCATCGCCCACCTCATGGGGGTCTCGTGCTGCAGCTCTTTGCCGAATTCGTTGGTCGTCCGCTTCACGAGGTGTTGCGCGAGGGCGGGTTGTCGGGCGCTGGTGGCGCGGGGTTTCCGACGTGGGCGAAGTACACGGCGCCGCAGCCGTTCCTCATCGTCAACGCCCAGGAATCCGAGCCGGGCTACTTCATCGACAAGTGGATCCACCAACACAAGAGCGCCGAGCTGCTCGACCTGTTCGAGCACCTGCGCCTCGGGTTCCTCACACCCGGGATCGGCAAGGTCGTCGTCGCCGCCAAGCTCAAGAATCGCCCGTTCATCGTGCCGCTCATCAAGCTGGCCGGCGC
>JBKJNL010000915.1:0-5740 GCA_046593615.1 Myxococcota bacterium
GACGGCACGAGCCCGTTCGATTCGCTGTCGCTGTGGGCCCGCCGCCCCGACGAAGCCGCCCAGGCCACCGAGGTGCAGGAGGCGTTGGAGAGCGCCCTGAGCGCCCTGCCCGACGACGAACGCGCGCTGCTGTTGATGCGCTCCGTCGAAGACGCCTCACACGAGCAGCTCGCTCAGGCGTTCAACACCACGGTGCCCGCGGTGAAGAGCCGGCTGCACCGCACCCGCCTCTTGCTGCGTTCGCTGCTCGACGAGCGCCTGCGCGGGAAACCTCCGCCGTGATCGCTCATCTGAATGACTGTGATTGCTCGAAATTTGCCCAGCGGGCTCCTTGCCCGCTCGACCCCGTGAGGCTTGTGTCCTTGAGGTCCAGCCCATGACGCACGACGACGACCCCACGAACGACCCGGCGGCTGGCGGTGCCGCGACGTCATCCAGGGCGAGCATGAAGACGACCCACGTCGATTGCCGGCGCCTGGTCGACCTGCTCGGCGACTACGTCGACGACCAGCTGCCCGGCGAGGTGCGTGAGGCCGTCGATGGCCACATGCACCAGTGCGCGCCCTGCACCGCGTTTCTGCGCCAGTACCGCTTCGCACCCCAGGCCGTCCGCGATCACCTCCTGCAGAAGGTGCCTGTCGACCTCGAGGACCGCCTGCTCTCGTTCCTGAAGAGCAAGACCAAGAAGTGATCGCGCTGGCCGTTTTCTTTGCGGTCTTTGCGGTGCTCGGCTTCAACTGGTGGCACGGGGTCGGGAAGGCCAACGCGCTGGCGGGCAAGCTCGGCGGCCAACGCCTGCTGGGGCGCGGAAACCTCGCCATCGAAACCGCCGACTACATCCTCGACATCGTCACCGTCGGCTGGCGCGTCGAGGTGCCCCGCCTGCTGCTGGGCCGGCGGATGATCCTCACGCTGGCCCCGGTGCTGCCGATGACCGGCACCTTCACCACCGGGTTCTCCGACGTCGACGGCAACTTCCGACTGGCGGGCGACGACCCCGACCTGACCCGCGCCGTCTTCGCCGACGTCACCGTCCGCGAGGCGCTGCGCCAGATGCGCGAGCTGTGTCGCTTGCGGCGCATCGACATCACCGCCGGCGAAAAGCTCGTGGTGCTGTTCCGTCGTCGTCGCCGCGTCTCCGAGCGCGAGGCGCTGGCGAGCATCGTCGCGTTTGCCGGCGCGCTGAACGCCGTCGCCGATGTGCGGGTCACGGCGCGGGCCGCGCAGGGCCGCTTGTTGCGGGGGGCCACGGGCGGCGGCTCGGGCGCTCCCGTCGCGATGCCCACGGGGACCTGAGCGGTCGCCGACCGAGAAACAGTCAGAGGTTGTCGACGACGACGCAGGTGGCGCCGGCGACGGCGAGGCCGATGGCGGCGCCGGTGGCGATGACGGCAGCGGTCGAGATGCCGGCCCGATCCGGCGCCGACGCGGGGTCGACGGCCGCGCCAAGCGAGGCGATGGCGGTGCCGACGACGACGACGACGCCGGCTCCGATCAAGCCGACGCCGGCGAGGGCCAACGTCGAGGGCGCCGTGCCCACCGCCGGGGTCGGGGCCGCCGTCGTCGGTGCTTGCCGTGCCATGCCCGGGACCTGCAGCAGCTTGGCCGCCAACGCCCGCCCGTCGTTCTGCGGCGCAGCGGTCGCCGTCTCGACGGTGTTTTCGTCGACGAGCTTCTTGCCGCTGGCGTCATAGAGCTGCAGCGAGACGACGTAGTCGCGGGTGCCGAGGCCGGCGACGCCGACGACGAGCAGGTGGCTCGCTTGCCGGGCCGCCGCCGCTTGCTGCAGGCAGGTCGCGTCGGCTTTGCAGACGGCGACGTCGACGGGGTCGAGCTGGGGCTGCAGCATGAGCCACTCGTCGTCGACGACGTCGATGACGCCGGCGGCGACGTCGCGCAGGGTCGGGTTGCTGTCGGGGATCGTGACGGCGACGGCGACCTGCGCGCGGGCCGTCGACGACGACAACGACGACAACGCCAGCACCGGCAACAGGAAAGCGATCGAGCGCATGTCGCGGCGGACTCTATCCGGGTCCGGCGGGCGCGTCGGCGGTCGGTTCGCTGGCGAGGCGCTTCTTCTGCAGGCGGTCGACGAGGGCGGCCATCAGCCGGCGCGGCAGGAATCGGCTCACGGCGACCAGACCGGCGTTGGCGGCGCCGGGGACGACGAGGAAGCGGCCGGCCAGCATGGCCTCGACGCTGGCCTCGGCGACGTCGACGTCGCTCATGGCGACGGCGCCCCCCATCGAGCCCGTGACGCCCGAGCTGCGCTGGAACTCCGTGGCCACGGGACCGGGGCACACCAGCGTGATGTCGACGCCGGTGCCGCGCAGCTCGTGGCGCAGGGCCTCGCTGTGGCTCACCACAAAGGCCTTTGACGCGTAGTACGTCGACGACAACGGCCCCGGCATGAAGCCCGCGATCGAGGCGATTTGCACGACGTGGCCGCGCTGGCGTTCGATCATCGGCGGCAGGAACGCGCGCGTGAGGGCGATGAGGGCGCGGCAGTTGACGTCGATGATCTCCAGCTGGCGGGCGGCGGGGGCGTCGGCGAAGCGACCGATCCAGCCAGCGCCGGCGTTGTTGACGACGACGTCGATGCGCCGGTTGGCCAGGCCGCTGATGACGCGCTCGCAGCCGTCATGTCCGGCGTGGTTGTCGGCGAGGTCGGCGGCGATGACGTCGACGGCCACGCTGCAGGTCGACGACAGCTCGGTGGCCAGGGCCTGCAGCCGATCGGCGCGACGGGCCACGAGCACGAGGTCGAAGCCGCGCACCGCCAGGGATCGCGCGATGGCCGCACCGATGCCCGAGGAGGCGCCGGTGACGAGGGCGGTCTGTCCGGCCCCAGGTGGGTCGAGGCGCAGCGGTCCGTTCACCGGGCGCCCGACTTGCGGCGCCAGATTTGAAAAGCGCCGAGGCCGACGGCGACGACGCCAGCGACGACGAGGGCCGGCCCGGAGCTGGTGCCGATCAAGGTCAGCTTGCCGCTGGCGCCGCCGACGATGCAGGCGATGCCAAGGACGATGTTGAAGATCGGTGCCGCCATGGGCTCTCCTGTGTGCTCGAGTCTGCGCTCCACCCGTTACACATCCAGGGCAGGTTTCCCATGAGCGCACGGCCCGGTCACCGCGGAGAGCATCAAGCAAAAGACGGCGGGGCCGGACCGGTCAGCCTCGTCGCCGTCGACGCCAACGACGACGCCGACGTCGACGCGGTGGTCGCTTTTGTGAACCGCCACTACGCCAGCGAGCTGCCGCTCGAGCGCGAGGGCCTGAAGAACGGCCACTACCGTTTCTTCTGGGCCTGGCACGAGGGCGTCGTCGTCGGCGCCAGCGCCTACGTGCCCAAGACGAAGTACCTGGCCGAGAGCGTGAAGACCGTCGTCGACCCCGCCAGGCGCAAGAGCGGCCTGGGTGCGGCGATCTCCGAGGCCATCGAAGCCGAGGTGCGGCGCGCCGGTTTTACCAAGATCATGTCGACGATCTTGATCGGCAACATCGCGATGATCATCATCAAGCTGCGGCAAGGCTACATCGTCGAAGGCATCCACATGGATCACGAGAAGCCGGGGCTTCACGAATACTCGCTGGGCAAGGTGTTCCGGTGAGGACGGTCCTGCTGCTCGTCGCCAGCAACCTCTTCATGACCGTCGCCTGGTACGGTCACCTGCGCTTCAAGGAGGTGCCCCTCTGGAAGGTGATCCTGGTCTCTTGGGGCATCGCTTTCGTTGAGTATTGTTTACAGGTCCCCGCCAATCGATGGGGCCATGGAACCTTCAATGCGTTCCAGCTGAAATTGATGCAGGAGGTGATCACGCTCGTGGTGTTCACGGGCTTCGCGATCCTGTGGCTCCAGGAGACGCCGAAGTGGAACCACGCCGTCGCCGCCTTTTTCCTGGTGGGTGCCGTGGTCTTTGCCTTCTGGCCCACGGCGGCCACGACGACGACGACAACGACGACGACGACGGCCAGCCGCTAAACCGGCCATCAACCGGAGCGGACCTCGACGCGGGAGGCGCCGCCGCCGGTGGGGATGACCCGCACCTGCGCGCCGATGCGCTCGACCAAGAGCGGCACGTGCGAGATGACGCCGATCTGCCGGCCCGTCTGGCGGAGCGCGTCGAACGCCGTCAACGCCACGTCGAGGGTGTCAGCGTCGAGGGCCGAAAAGCCTTCGTCGATGAACAGGGTTTCGACGCGGCCGCGGGCGCCTTCGTTGGCCGACAGGCTCGAGAGCCCGAGCGCCAGCGACAACGACACCAGGAACGACTCGCCCCCCGACAGCGTCGACGTCGAACGCACCTCGTCGCCGCTCTCGGTGTCGACGACGACGAGGTCGAGGTCGTGGCGGGCGTTGGTGACCGACACGCGCTGCAGGCGGTAGCGCGGCGCCAGCGTCTTCAGGTGCTCGTTGGCGTGGACGACGAGGGCGTCGAGCGTCAGTCCCTGGGCGAACTGGCGGAAGCGCGCGCCGTCGGCCGACCCGATGACCTGACCGAGCTCCCACCACACCTGTGACGACGTGCGGTGGGCCGCCAGCTGCTCGTCGAGCACGCGGGCCCGCTCGACCAGCTGGGCGTCGTGGGCCAGGGCCGCGCGCAGCAGCGCGTGCGCTTCGCGGGCCGCGACGGCGCGGGCGCGGGCGACGACGGCGGCGGCTTCGACGACGTCGACGTCGACGTCGGCGGCTGGTTCGCCGCCGCCGGCGACCGGAGGGGCGAGCCGCTCTTCGAGGACGGCGGTGGCGCGGGCCAACAGCGCGGCCGCCTGGGCCCGCGCGGCGCGGGCGTCGTCGACGGCGAGGTCGGCTTCAGCGCGGGCGGCCTGCAGGCGGCCTTCGACGGCAGCGACGTCGTCGTCGAGCACGGCGGCGCGCTCGGCGATCAGCGCCTGGTGGTCGACTTGCCAGGCCACAAACGCGGCGTGGGCGGCGGCCCGTTGGCCGGCAGCGACCTCGGCGCGTACGACGACGGCCCCGTGCTCGTGCGCGAGGCGGACGACGTCGGCGCCGGCGGCGGCGTGGGCGGCGCGGGCTTTCTCGAAGCGCGCGATGTCGGCGGCGATCGCGTTGGCCCGGGCCCGCGGCTGTTCGAGATCGGCGGGGCGCAGGCCGAGGCCGAGCAAGTGGCCTTCGACGTCGACGATGACGGCCTCTTTGGCGGCCAGGGCCTCGCGCTGGAAGGCCTCGTCGCGCACGCGATCTTCGCGCAGCGCGCGGGCGTCTTCGAGGGCGCGGGCCGCGTCGTCGGCCAGCCGCTCGCGGGCGATCAGGGCTTCGACGACGTCGACGTCGACGTCGCTGCTCTCGAGCTGCACGACCTCGACGGGCCCCAGGCTGTTTGTGCGCTGGCGGGCGTGCACCAGCCGCTCCAGGCTCTGGCGCTGCTCGGCTTCGAGGGCCGCGATGCGCGCTCGCTCTTCGTCGACGACGGCGTCGAGGGGGCCACCGTGGGCAAAGGGATGCTCGAGGGAGCCGCACACCGGGCAGGCCTCGCCGTCTTCGAGCAGGGCCCGCTCGGCGGTCTTTGACAGGGCCCGCGCCAGGCGATCGCGGACGCGGCGGGCAACGTCGACATCGGCCGACAGCCGCACCTGCCGCTGCTCTTCGTCGACGACGATCTGGCCCAGCAGCCCCGCCAGCACGCCGGCGAGCGAGCGCTCGTGCAGAGCCTTTGGCCGCCGCGGCACCGCGGCCCGCCAGGACCGGTCGGCCTCGCTGACGACGACGTCGGCCTCGC
>JBKJNL010001009.1:0-4276 GCA_046593615.1 Myxococcota bacterium
CTGTGTTGCTGCACGTCGAGAGCCCGCTGTCGCCGCCCGCGCGGGCCCGGTTCACCGCTGCCCTGCAAGAGCACCTCTGGGAGCGCGCCTCGTTGCTGTCGGCCATCGCCGACGCCGACCGCGGCCTCGACCACGCCTCACTCGCCGCCGCGGCTTTCAGGGCCTGGCAACGGTTGGCGTCGTCGACCTGGGCCGATCCCGATGCGCGCGCGCGGGCCGCCGAGCAGGGCTCACGCTACGGGATCGACGCCGTCATTCCGTCGACGCCGTGACGAGCGCAGGCTCCACGGGCTTCACGGGCTTCACGGGCAGCAGCAGCTCGTCGACGCTGGCCCGCGTCGGTCGGAAGCGATTGACGCGGTCATCGGCCTCGTAGCCGACGGCCACGCCGCACAAGAGACGCCAGTCGTCGTCGACCTCGAAGCGGGCTTTGACGACGTCAGGGAAGCTGGCGAGCACGGCCTGGGCGCAGGTCTGCACGCCCTTCGACGTCGCTGACAGCAACAGCGCCATCAAGAAGCACCCGGCGTCGAGGGTCGCGTAGTGCTCGAGGGTGCGGTGCGCGAACAGGAACACCGCGGCCGGCGCGTCGAACATCGCAAAGTTCTTTTCGAACTGGTGGGCGCGCGCGTCTTTGTCGTCGCGGGCGATGCCGAGCTGCTCGTAGAGGCCGAAGCCCGTCGCCCGGCGACGTGCCTGCAGCAGCGGCGGGTAGTCGAACAGCTGCGGGTAATCGGGGTTCGGCATGCGGCTCTTCGCCGCCGTCACCAGCTCGTAACGCAAAGCGTCGCAGAGGGCACCGTTGGCCACGGCCACGCGCCACGGCTGGGTGTTCGACCACGACGGCGCCTCGCGGGCGTCGTCGAGGATGGCCCGCAGGGTCGCGTCGTCGACGGGTCGATCGCTGAACTGGCGGGTGCTGTGGCGGGCGCGCAACGCGGCTTCAACTTCCATGCTTCCGGCTTGCAACTTTGCGGGTGAAACGCCAACGGTTTGGCATGGTGACGACGACGCGGATGATCGATGGCAAGGCCGCCGCCGAACGCGTGCGGGCCGAGGTCAAGACCGCGGTCGACGCCCTGATCGCCAAGGGCCACCGGCCCCCCGGCCTGGCCACCGTGCTCGTCGGCGACGACGGCGCCAGCCACGTCTACGTCAAGAACAAGCGCAAGCAGGCCGGCGAGTGCGGCCTGCTGTCGTTCCACCACGAGCTGCCGGCGACGTCGACGACCGCCGAGGTGCTGGCGCTGGTCCAGCAGCTGAACGCCGACGAAGCGGTCGACGGCATCCTCGTGCAGCTGCCGCTGCCGAAGCAGGTCGACGAGCACGCCGTGCTGGTGGCCGTCGATCCGTCCAAGGACGTCGACGGCTTCCACCCCGACAACGTCGCCCGCCTGACGATGGGCCTGCCCGGCGCGTTCGTGCCCTGCACACCGCTTGGTTGCCTGCGCCTGCTCGACGACGAGCACGTCGAGCTGAAAGGCGCCCGCGTCGTCGTCGTCGGCCGCAGCAACATCGTCGGCAAGCCGATGGCCGCGTTGCTCTTGCAGCGCGACTGCACCGTGACCATCGCCCACAGCAAGACCCGAGACCTCGCCGCCGTCTGCCGTGAGGCCGACATCGTCGTCGCTGCCGTCGGCCGGGCCCGCATGATCGGCAAAGAGCACATCAAACCAGGCGCGGTCGTCATCGACGTCGGCATCAACCGCTTGCCGGCGGGCCCCGCGCTCGATGGGCAGCCGGGAAAGCCCGGCAAGCTGGTCGGCGACGTCGACCAGGAGGCCGTCATGGGCATCGCCGGCAGCCTCACGCCCGTGCCCGGCGGGGTCGGCCCGATGACCATCGCCATGCTGCTGTCGAACACGCTGACGTCGCACGCCCGCCGGTTGGGCTTGTGATCGGGATGGTGGATGCGCCTGTGACTTCGCTGCGAACCTCGAGATGCAAATGACGTTGAAACGCACGCCCTTGTTTGAGCAGCACGTCGCCGCCGGCGCCAAGATGGTGGACTTCGGCGGCTTCGAGATGCCGCTCAAATATACGACGGAAACCGCCGAGCACATGGCGGTGCGCCAGAACGTCGGCATGTTCGACGTCAGCCACATGGGCGAGGTCTTCCTCGAAGGCAAAGACGCCCTGGTGGCCGTGCAGCGCCTGGTCACCAACGACGCCGCGAAGATCAAAGACGGCCAGTGCATGTACGCCGGGCTGCTCAACGAAAGCGGCGGCTTCGTCGACGACGTCATCGTCAACCGCTTCTCCGCCGAAAAATTCCTCGTCTGCGTGAACGCCGGCAACCAGGACAAAGACTTCGCCTGGATGCGCGCTGTCGTCGCGGCCCAGGGGTTCAACTGCTCGGTGCAGAACGCCGGGCCGAGCTGGTCGCAGCTGGCGGTGCAGGGACCAAAGGCCGTCGACGTCGTCGCCGCGCTGTGCGGCGAGCAGGTGCGGGGTGTCGAGGGCTACCACTTCACGACCGGCTCGCAGGCCAGCGCCGACGGCCGGGCGCTGCTCGGCGACGACGCCATCATCGCCCGCACCGGCTACACCGGCGAAGACGGCTTCGAGCTCTACGTGAAGAACGAGCGCGCCCCGGCCTTGTGGGAGGCGCTGATCAAGAGCGGCGTCGTGCCGTGTGGGTTGGCCAGCCGCGACACGCTGCGCCTCGAGGCCGGGCTCTCGCTGTACGGCAACGACATCGACGACGACGTCACGCCCCTCGAAGCCAACCTCGGCTGGATCGTCAAGCTCGAGGGGCGTCCGCCCTTCATCGGACAGCAGGCCCTCGTCGCGCAAAAGGCCGCCGGCGTGCCCCGCCTGCTGCGCGGGCTGGAGATGGTCGATCGCGGCATCGCCCGCCACGGCTACGACGTCGTCGACGAAGCCGGCACCACCAAGCTGGGCGTCGTCACCTCGGGCACGCAGGCGCCGTTCGTCAACAAGCCCATCGCCATTGCCTTGCTCGACAAAGGCAGCGCCGCCGTGGGCACCACGGTGTTCGTCTCCATCCGCGGCAAGCCGGTAAAGGCGACCGTGGTCAAGCTCCCGTTCTACAAGAAGTCGAAGTAGTATTTCGCCGATCTCCTCGAGTCATGGACACAAAATGAGCAGCGTTCCCGCCGACCTGAAGTACACCGAAGAGCATGAATGGGTAAAGGCCGACGGCGCCGTCGTCGTCATCGGCATCACCGACCACGCCCAGGGCGCGCTCGGCGACGTGGTGTTCCTCGACCTGCCCGAGGTCGGTCGCAAGCTGGTCAAGGGCAAGGCCTTTGGCGTCGTCGAGAGCGTAAAGGCCGTCAGCGACCTGTACGCACCCATCGACGGCGACGTGGTCGAGGTCAACGCCGCCCTCGTGAACTCACCCGAGCAGGTCAACAAAGACCCCTACGGCGCGGCCTGGATGCTCAAGGTCAAGCCGGCGAGTGCTGCCGACGTCGCTGCCCTGCTCGACGCCGCCGGCTACAACGCGCTGCTCGCCAGGATCGCCAAGTAGCGCTCGCGCCGGCTGCTGCGCGCGCCCCCGCTGACCAGACGCTGACCAGACGCTGACCAGACCGCTGAACAGACTGCAGACAAGGACGCTCTCTCATGTCCGACTTCATCGCCCGCCACCTCGGCCCCCGTGCCCACGACGTCAAAGCCATGCTCGAGGTCGTGGGCGCGCCGTCGCTCGAGGCCTTGATTGCCCAGACCGTGCCGGCCGGAATTCGCCTCGGTGCATTTCGCAAGAAGGGCAAGCTCGACCTGCCGGCGCCGTCGTCGGAGGCCGAGTTGCTCGAAGAGCTCGCGGTCATCGCGGCCAAGAACAAGCCGACAAAGGCGATGATCGGCATGGGCTACAGCGACGTCGTCGTGCCGGGCGTCATCCAGCGCAACATCCTTGAGAACCCCGGCTGGTACACGGCCTACACGCCCTACCAGGCCGAGATTTCGCAGGGCCGCCTCGAGGCGCTGCTCAACTGGCAGACGATGGTCACCGACCTGACGGCGATGGAGATCGCCAACGCTTCGCTGCTCGACGAAGGCACCGCCGCCGCCGAAGCCATGGCCATGGTGCTGCGCCTGCGCGGCTCGTCGACCGACGCCGGTCCACGTCGCTTCTTTGTGGCCCAGGACTGCCACCCGCAAACGATCGCGATCGTCGAGCAGCGCGCCGAGCCCCTCGGCGTCGCGATCGTGCGCGGCGACGTCGACACCTTTACCGACTTCGCCAGCGTCGCCGGCGTGCTCGTGCAGAACCCGGCCACCGATGGCCGCGTGCGCGATCTCAAGC
>JBKJNL010000222.1:0-5093 GCA_046593615.1 Myxococcota bacterium
CTTGCCCGTGCGGAAGCGCCAGGCGACCACCGCGGCCAGCAGCCCCAGGTAGACGACGAACCACAGCATGGCGACGACGTCGCCGCCCTTGAACGTCCGCACCGTCAGCCACACGCCCGGCACGAACACCAACCACGAGACCGCGCAGCGCGCGAGGAAGCAGAACAGCGTGTCGCCGGCGGCGCGCAGCGCTTCAGAGATGACCATGGCCGCGGCGTCGAACAGCTGCCACGCGCACGACAGCATGAGCATGCGCGCACCGATGTCGAGGAACGCGGCGACGTCGACGTCGGTGTCGTCGATGAACAGGCTCATGAAGAAGCGCGGGAACGCCAGGTAGACGATGGCGACGATGCCCATCCAGGCGGCCGCGGTCTTCATCGTCAGCCACACCGTGCGCGGGACGTCGTCTTTGGCATCGGCGCCGATTGCTTGTCCGACAAAGATGGCGCCGGCCGACGCCAACGCGAACGCCGGCATAAAGGCCACCGAGTTGAGCTGGATGACGCTCATCAAGGCCGCCACCGACGTCGTCCCCAGGCCCGGCAACACCAGATTCATGAAGACGCTGAACGCGGCGAATTCGATGAACCAGTTGAAGCCCGACGGCAGCCCGTACTTCACGACCTTGCCCATCTCCTTGAGCGTGAAGCCCGAGGTTTTCTGGGCCGTGCAACCGACGCCGGCGAGAAAGAGGCCGAAGAGCAAGACGAAGCCGATGGTGGTGCCGATGGTCGCGGCCCACGCCGAGCCGGCGACGCCGAGGGCGGGTGCTCCCCAGTGACCGCCGATCAGCAGCCAACACCCCAACACGTTCAAGACCATGGCCACGATCTGGGCGACCATCGGCAGGCGCGTGTTGCCGAGGCCGCCGTAGTAGGCGCCGAGGGCTTCGAGGCCGATGGCCGAGCCTCCGGAGAACAGGCGGATGCCCATGTAGGTCGCCATCAGCTTCTTGACCTCGTCGGAGTAGCCAAGCAGGCCGATGGCGTCGTCGAGGAACGGCAGGGCTGCCATGCAGGCCAGCTGCGCGAGCACGGCGATGCCGAGGCCGTACCAGCCGAAGCGGCGGGCGCCGGCGCTGTCGCCCTTGCCCGTGAGCTGCGAGGCAAAGCTCTGCACGACGAAGCAGACGCCCATCGGCAACACGAGGATGTTGAAGGTGTTGGTCGCCCCCGTCGTCGTCGCCGCCAGCGCCGTCTGGCCGAGCTGACCGACCATGACGGCGTCGGTGAAGCCGATGACCACCTGCGAGCTGCGCGAGATGATGACTGGACCCGCCAGCGTGAGCAGCTGGGCGAGACCAGGGTTCGTGACGGGGGCCGGTGGCGGCACATCGGCCGTCGACGTGGCGGCCGCGGGAGTGAGGACCTCGGTGGACATGCCGCCGGTGTACCCGAACAACGATCGTCGTCGACCGGGTTGCCCATCAAAGATCGAACCGTGAGCCTCAGCGACCTATGGCCCTCCCCGTCGTCGACGATCGCGCTTCACCGACTGCTGCTTCAGCCGTCGATGCTGCAGCGGCGCGTGCGCCGCACCTCTTTGGCTTGCGCGCCGGCGACCTCGTCGCCCACCTCGCCGGCGTCGGCGTCGACTGCTCCGAAGCCGAAGCCCGCCGCGTGCTCGGCCGCGTCATCTCCGAAGGCCGCGACGATCTGCGGGGCATGAAGAAGCCGGTGCGCACCACGGTGCGCGAGGCCATCGACAGCACCACCCGACGGCAGCGCCTGCAGGTCGCCGAGCGCGTCCTCGACGACGTCGACGGCTTCGAGAAGCTCTTGCTGCGCCTCGACGACGGCAACGTCGTCGAAGCCGTGAAGATCCCGCTGCAGAAGCCCGGCTGCTTCACTGTGTGCCTGTCGTCGCAGGTCGGCTGCGCGATGGGCTGCGTCTTCTGCGCCACCGGCCGCCTCGGCCTCACGCGACACCTGAGCGCCGCCGAGATCGTCGGACAGCTCATCGCCGTGCGCGACACGCTCGCGGCCGGCGAACGCATCACCGGCGCGGTCTTCATGGGACAGGGCGAGCCCCTGCACAATTACGACGACGTCATCCGCGCCGCCTGCGTGCTCTCGGACCCGTGCGGCGGCCGCGTCGACGCCCGCAACATCTCGATCTCGACCGTGGGCCTGGTGCCGCAGATCCACCGCTTCGCCGCCGAAGGGCACAAGTTTCGCCTCGTCATCTCGCTGCACTCCGCCGTCGCCGAGCGGCGCAAGAGCCTGCTGCCGATCGCGAAGCAGCACTCCCTCGAAGCCGTCGCCGGCGCCATCCGCGCGTTGCACACGGCGACCAACGATCGCGTCACCGTCGCCTTTTGCTTGATGAGCGGCATCAACACCGGCGACGACGAGGTCGCGGCGCTGCAGGCGCTGCTGCCGGGGGTGCCGCTGCGCATCAACTTGATCGACGTCAACGATGCCCGCGACGTCGATGAGGGTGGGCTCAGGCCGCCGTCGTCGTCGGAGCTGGCGCGCTACCTCGACGCCTTGCAGGCCCTCGGGCAACCCGTGGTGCGGCGCTATTCGGGCGGCAAGCAGAAGCACGCAGCCTGCGGGATGCTCGCGTCGACGCACCAGCAACAGTAAAAATCAGGCGTCTTCGTCAGACCCACGCAGTCGTGTTGCCAGGCGATCCCAGGTGTCTTCGAGTGCTTCGTTGAGCACCTTGACGTCGGAGAACACCGGCAGGAAATTCACGTCACCACGCCAGCGCGGCAGGATGTGCCAGTGACAATGCGACGCGATGCCGGCGCCGGCGGCGGTGCCGACGTTCATGCCGATGTTCATGCCGTCGGGCCGATAGACCTCGCGGATGGCCGTCAGGGTGTCTTTCAGTAGCTCTTGGGTGGCGATGAAATCGGCGGGATCAAGAGCGTCTAGATGCTCGATGTGCGCGCGCGGCACCACCATCACGTGTCCGTTGCCGTAGGGGAATTTATTCAACACCACAAACGCGCGCTCTCGCACGGTCACGACCAGGCGGCGGCGATCGAACAGGCGCCGCGACGGATCGCGCTCGGACGAAACCGCCTGTCCGCGTGGCAGCACGTAGTCGCAAAAGATGCAGCCCGACGGGGCCTCGATGACCTCGTCACGGGCCTGCCCTTTGACGTAGGCCAGGCGCCAGGGCGCATACATCCGGTCCATGTTGTCTCCGAAATTCGGGTCGGGCCTGAGCGGCCCGAAGCACCCGTCAGGTCAAGGCGATGTGGACGACGGCGACTTCGACGCCGACTTCGCAGGAGGATTCGCAGCCTGCTTTGAAGCCGGGTTCGACGCCGTCAATGCGTTCACGCGCTCGCGCAGCTCTTTGCCGCAGGTGAAGAACGGCACGTGCTTCTGCGGCACCGAGACCTTGACCTCGGGCTTGCGCGGGTTGCGGCCTTCGCGGGCCCGGCGCTTCTTTGCGATGAACGAGCCGAAGCCGCGAATCTCGATGCGATCGCGACGGACCAGCGCCTGCGTCAGGCTTTCGAAGATGGTGTCGACGACGATCTCGACGTCCCGCTTGGACATGCCCGGGACTTGTCGTGCGACTTCTTCGACGAGCTCGCTCTTGGTCATTTCCGTGTGGGCTCCAGCGCTTTGCTAACCCGACCGGCTGGGCAGTGGCAACCCGCCGATTCTCTTGAACATTTCTGCCAGCGATGACGGGCGCCTGCCCACACCCGCCGACAGCGCGCCTGCGCTCGTGTTCGTGGTCGTGGTCGCGGCGGTCGCGATCGTTGGCTCAGGCGGCGTGGTGCTGGATGCCGAGGCGGTCGAGGTGCATCGCGTGGTAGGCGCGAACCTTTTGCATCGGCCCCGACGGATCGACGCCGAGGCGGGCCATGTTGTCGGCGTTCTCGGCGAAGATCTCCATCATCTCGTCGGAGAGTTCAGCGACGGTGTCTTCGACCTGGGCCCGCTTCCCGGGCTGGTTCTCGAGCAGCGCGCGCAGGCGCATCAACCCGAAGCCCACGTGCCGCCGCTCGTCGAGCAGCACCGTCTTCAGCATCTGCGAGGTGCCGGGGTCGACGTCTTCGAGCAGCGCGGCGTTGAACTCAAAGAAGCCGAGCGCCAGGCCTTCGAGGGCGAGGTTCTGGCCGATGACGCCGCCGACGAAATCGCGGCTCTCGACGACGCGGGCCCGCATGTGATCGTGAAACGCAAACATGCGCGGGTTCACGTATTTGCGCAGCGTGCCGTCGACGTCGTCTTTGCCGAGGCTCTTGAGGCGGTGCGTAAAGACCTCGACGTGGCGGGCCTCGTCGATGACCTGCGTCGCCAGGAACATGCGGGCGTTGTCGTCGGGGGCGAACGCGCACAGCGCGGCCGAGCACTCAAAGGCGATGCGCTCACCGGCGAGGCCGGCGGCCACGGCGCCGACGATCGCGTGGTACGTCGACGACGGCAGCTCGCGCAGCTGGGCCTGCGTCAACGGCGCCGTCGAATAACCAAAGGTCGTGCCGTCGAGGTAGCCGGCGCTGCGCTCGCGCCAGAACTGGACCTCGTAGAGCTTGTGCGGCCGCAGCTCAGCCGGCGTCGGCGCATAGGGCAGCACCTCAACCGGCACGTCCGACAACGTCGAGCGCCGACGCGCCGACGGATCGGTGACGATGGTGTCGGCGGGCATCAAACCCGCCTGCAGTGATCCGACGAGGTCGGCGGATTCGAGGCCTTCGGCGAAGTCGGACATCAGCGCAGCTCCGAATGCAAAGACACGGGAACAGAAACGGACACCGAAGCAGGCGTCGACAGCGACGACACCCAGGCGTGGGCGACGTCGGCGAGGGAGCGGCCGAGGGCGTCACGATCGAGGGGGCGCGGGGCGCGGGCGGCGATGCGCCACTGCAAGAGCCCGCCCTCGACGATGGCCAACAAGGCCGCGCCATGCTGGCGAAGCGTGGCGTCGTCGACGGCGCCGAGCTCGGGTCGCTGCAGCAGGATCGCCCGGCGGCACAGGGCACGGGCGCCTTCCTGGACCTCGAAGACGACGTCGCCGATGTCTTTGCGGGAGGGTGCTTGGCCCCAGAAGTCGATCCACACACCGAGCAAGCGCGTGGCTTCTTCGGTGTCGCCGGCGAAGTGCCAGCGCACGAGGCTGCC
>JBKJNL010000081.1:0-3443 GCA_046593615.1 Myxococcota bacterium
GTCATCTGGATGGGTCGCGCACTGGCTTCGAGCCTGAAATGGGGCGCATTCGTCGACCGAGCACGCTATCCGCTGAGTGGCCGTCGACGAATGCGCCCCATTTCAGGCTCGAAGCCAGTGCGCGACCCATCCAGATGACGGGGTCCGTTTTTCTTGTTCGGCTGCCCTGGCGATGAGCCGCCCCGTCCTCTCCATCTGTGAACGCTGCGAGCAATCGCGGTCGTCGTCGGGCGAGGCGCTCATCGATGCCGTCAAGCGCCTGCGACGCGATCGGGGCCTCAAAGAGCTCTTCAAGGTCGAAGCCGTGCGCTGCCTGAAGTGCTGCGACCAACCCTGCGCCATCGAGCTCGCGGGCAAGAAGCGATCGACCTGCACCCGCGTCGATCTGTGCGTCGACGACGCCGAGCGCCTCGTCGACGCCACCGTCGCCTACTGCGCCCTGGCCCCCGGCGAGGAGCTCCCCGAGCGGATCCTGCCCGGCGACCAGGCCGATTGACGCGGCCCAGAGCGGAAGACCGAGCGGAAGACCGAGCGGAAGACCGGCTCAGCTCGCGCCGCGCCCCGTCAGCACCACCGGAAAAGTCCGCAAGATGAGCTCGACGTCGATCTTGAGATTCCAGTGATCGACATAACGAAGGTCGAGCTGCATCCACTCTTCAAAGGGAATCGAGTTGCGCCCCATGACCTGCCAATAACAGGTCAAACCCGGTCGCACCGACAGCCGCCGGCGCTGCCAGACCTTGTACTGGGCGACCTCGCGGGGCACCGCCGGCCGCGGCCCGACGATGGTCATGTCGCCGCGCAGGATGTTGATGAGCTGCGGCAATTCATCAATCGAGAACTTGCGGATGAAGCGGCCGATCGAAGTGATGCGAGGGTCGTTCTTCATCTTGAAGACGATGCCGCCCTGCATCTCGTTCTGGGCCATCAGCTTGTCTTTCATCGCATCAGCATTCATGACCATGCTGCGAAATTTCAGCATATCAAAAAACGCGCCGTGCAGGCCGACCCGCTTCTGCTTGAAGAACACCGGGCCGCCGTCGGTGAGCTTGATGGCCATGGCCACACCGATGAGGAGGGGCGACAGGCACAGCAGACCGATGGCTGAGGCCACGATGTCCATCATGCGTTTCAGGGCATACTGAAATGGCCGGGTATCGGTCGACAGGTAGTGCAAGAAGCCGTCGTCGGTGAAGCCGCCGCCGAGCAGCCGGGCCCGCTCAAAGGCGAGGGCGTGCACCGGCAGCGCGAAGGGCTGGCCGACCTCTTCGCAAGAGCGCACCAGCGACTGCATCTCGTGGCCGTGCACCAGGGTGCGGCCGGCGATGTAGACCTCGTCGACGGCGTGCTCGGCCAGCACCTTCAACAGGTCGCCGGCGTTGCCGAGGATGGGCGCCTTGAGGCCGCGGTGGGCCAGCTCTCCTTCAAAGGCGAGGAAGCCGGTGACGTTGCGCTTGCGCGGTCCGCGCTCGGTGAGCACGTGCCAGGTGGCGACGGCGGCGGGGCCGGTGCCGACGATGAGGACGTCGTCTCTGGGGTCGGCGATCTCTTTCAGCGGCGCAAACAGCACGAGGCGACCGGCCAGCATCCAGACGGAGCAGATGGCGCCGAAGCTGGTGACGCTGAACAGGTGCTTCTCGGGGATGACGCCGACGCGCTCCCACACCGCCAGTGCGATCGAGGTCAGCACCAACAACAAGATGGTCAACACCGCCTGGTCCTGGTTGGTCCGCGGCGTCGCCGGCGAATACAGGCGCAGCGAGCCGGCGCCCACCAGCCAGAAGATCGCGCCGACGAACATCAGCGTGTAGTAGCGCGGGTCGTCGACGACGACGCGGCTGGTGGCCAGGAAGCAGCCGGCCACGACGATGAACACGTCAAAGACGACGTTCAGCTTGGAGGGCCAACCGGGGGTGAGGCTGTCGAGGCGGTTCACGGTGCAGGACTTATCATGCCGCCCTGATCCGCCCAGTTGACGGCGTGAAAAGGCAGACCGCGCCGGCGAGATCTGCCTGAGCGTCGCTCAGCGGCTCACAGGACGCCGCGCTCGGCGTGGTAGCTCGACCGCACCAGGGGCCCGCTCTCGACGTGGGCGAAGCCGAGGGTCTTGGCCCAGGCCCCGAGCTCCTGGAACTTCTCCGGCGGCACGTAGCGCACGACCTCGTGGTTCCACGACGATGGCCGCAGGTATTGGCCGAGCGTGAGGATGTCGACGTCGTGGGCGCGGGCGTCTTTGATGGTGTCGATGACTTCGTCGTCGGTTTCGCCGAGGCCGAGCATCATGCCCGTCTTGGTGCGCACCTCGGGACGCAGGCGCTTGGCGGCCTGCAGCACCGCGAGCGAGCGGCGGTAGACAGCACCCGAGCGGATCTTCGGCGTCAGGCGCTCGCAGGTCTCGACGTTGTGGTTGAAGACGGCGGTCTTCTGGCCACCAGGCCCGACTCCTTCGAGAAGCGCGTCGAGGACGGTGGTGATGCTGGCTTCGCTGCCGAGGAAGTCGGGCACCAGCACCTCGAGGGTCGCCGTCGGCAGCTGCGCGCGCACGGCCCGCAGGCAGCGGGCGAAGTGGCGGGCGCCGCCGTCGTCGAGGTCGTCGCGGGCCACGCTGGTGATGACCACGTGCTTCAGGCCCATGAGCACGGCGGCCTCGGCCAGGCGGTCCGGCTCGTCGAGGTCGACGGCGTTGGGCGACACCGACGTCTTGACGTCGCAGAAGCGGCAGGCGCGCGTGCACTCGTTGCCGAGGATCATGAAGGTCGCGGTGCCGGCGCTCCAGCAGTCGCCCATGTTCGGGCAGGCCGCCGAGCTGCAGACCGTGTGCAGGCGACGCTCGGCCAACAGCGCCCGCAGCTCGCTGGTCTTGCCGCTGCCGGGGGCCTGCACCCTGAGCCACGACGGCTTGGGCTCGCGCCCAGGACCCCCGGAGCCAGGGACAGAAACATCGGCGCCAAGGATGGGCAGCGAGACCATGGCGCCGGCTTAGGCGTCGTCGTCGTCGTCGGCAACGCCACAGCGCCGACGCTTCCCACTGCCGTCGCCCTCGGACCGGGCCGACCTCCCCGTGACGCCGCGGTCAGTGGGAGAACGTCGCCGTGCGCCTCACCTTGTCGGCGAGGCCGCCGCGCCCCACCACGGGTGCGCGACCGTCGCGACAGGCGATCCCGGCGCCGTTCTGAACGAGCCCCAAGCGCGCCATTCGTGCCCCGCTGTGTCAATCGCGCACACCCTGGACGCGCGTTCGCATGCGCCGGCGGAGCGGATCGCGGCGGGAACAGAGGCTGCAAAGCACGCCGCGATCTCTGCGCCGCGCGTGTTCTCAACCGTTCGTCACCGTTCCGGTCTGCGCCGGGACAACCAGCAAAGCACCCATGGACGCCATCCGTGCCCTCCTTGTCGAAGACAGCCCCGCTGACGCCGAGCTCATGCGGGCGGCCCTCGGCGAG
>JBKJNL010000364.1:0-4522 GCA_046593615.1 Myxococcota bacterium
GGCGTCGAGCAGGAAGCCGAACTTCTGCTGGCGGTCGGCGTCAGAGATGCCGAGCGCGGTGAACACCTTGGCCTGCACGTCGGAGTCGTGGATGCGGATCGATCCGCCACCGACCTCGTTGCCGTTCAAGACGAGGTCGTAGGCGCGCGCCCGGCAGGCCGCGGGGTCTGAGGTCAGCTTGTCTTCGTGGCCCTGCTGGGGCGACGTGAACGGGTGGTGGGCGGCGGCAAACGTGTTGCTGACGTCGTCGTGCTCGAAGAGCGGGAAATCGGTCACCCAGAGCACGCGCCACGATTTGCTGACGCCGCTCTCGTCGAGCTCGACGAGCTTGAGCTTGTCGCGCAGGTGCACGCGCAGGCCGCCGAGCACGGTGTGCACGATCGCGGGCTTGCCGAACTGGAACATGATGACGTCGCCGGGCTGGGCGCCGCTGGCCTTGTTGATGGCCTCGCGCAGCCCGGTGTTGATGGCCTTGCCGAAGCCCTTGGCCCAGGTGCCGGCCTCTTCGATGCGCGACCAGCCGACCTCGCCGCCAAGGCCCTTGGCGACGTCCTTGAGCTTGTCGACCTCGGTGTTGGAGATCTCGTGCTTCTTCGGCACGACCATGACCTTCACCAACGTGCCGGGCCTGGCGATGACGTCTTGCAGCAGCTTCACGCCGCCGCCGTCGTGCTCTTTGACGAGGGCGGTGATGTCGGTGTGCTCGAGGCCGAAGCGCAGGTCGGGCTTGTCGACGCCGTAGCGCGACATGGCCTCGTCATACGGCATGCGCTGAAAGGGCCGCTCAAGCTTCACGCCGATGGCCTCTTCAAAGACGCGAGCCATCAGGCCCTCGATCATGGCCTGCACCACGGCCTCGGTGGCCCAGCTCATCTCGACGTCGATCTGGGTGAATTCCGGCTGGCGATCGCCACGCAGGTCTTCGTCGCGAAAGCACTTCACGATCTGGAAGTAGCGGTCGAGCCCCGACATCATGAACATCTGCTTGTACATTTGCGGGCTCTCGGCCAACGCATAGAACTTACCAGGGTTCAGGCGCGACGGCACCAGGAAGTTGCGCGCACCGCCCGGCGTGTATTTGACGAGCAGCGGCGTTTCCATCTCGAGGAAGCCGTTGGCGTCGAAGTGCGAGCGGGTCGCCTGCATGACGCGGTGGCGGATGGCCAGGTTGCGTTGGATCTTCGGCCGGCGCAGATCGAGTGTACGGAATTCGAGACGCTTCTCCTCGTTCGTGTCGATGTTGTCTTCGATCATGAACGGCGGCGTGGCCGAGACGTTGAAGACCTCCATCTCAAGGACGGAGATCTCGACCTCGCCGGTCTTCAGGCGCGGGTTCGATGAGCCGCCGTTTTTGGCGCGGTCTTCGACGACGCCCTTGATGCCGATGCAGAACTCACGGCCGAGCTTCTCGGCAGCATCACGCAACGACGTCGACGTCTCGGGCTTGAAGACCAGCTGGGTGATGCCGAAGCGGTCGCGCAGGTCGACAAAGATGCGCCCGTGGTGATCGCGGTTGGATTGCACCCAGCCCATGAGCACGACCTCGTCGCCGTTGTTCTTGGCGGTCAGGTCGTTGCAGGTGTGGGTGCGCTGGCGCTCGAGAAGCGAAGACATGGTGCGGGCTCCGGAGGTCGTAACGCAGGACGTCGTCGTCGTCATGGTGAAGACGACGGCCGCAGCATGGCCACGGGAACGTTTATCGGTCAACGCTTCGTGCGCCGGCGACGACGACGACGACGACGACGACGACGACGATGCCGACCGGCGCCGACCCACGCAGACCGCTCACCGCGCGGCGAGCACCACCGGGCCGCCGTTCACGCATCGACGGAAAAGGAGCGGAAAACGAAACGGGCGCCTGGTCAGTCGACCACGCGCCCGTTCTTGCTGATCGGCCCCCGCTTGCGGGACCGGAGAGCGCTCAGGTCTTGTCGGCGGCCTTTTCGGTCCGTCGGACCTTTGTCTCGACCTTCTTGACCTTGCGAACGACGGCGGCCTTTGGCTCGACCTTCTTCGACGCAGCCTTCATCAGGCGCGACACGCGGCGGGCGGCGGTGCGCTTGTGCAGGACACCCTTGCTGGCGGCGGCGTGGATCGCGGCGACGGCGTTCTTGACTTCACCGGCGACGGGAGAGGACTTGCCGCTCTCGATCTCGGCGCGGGCCTTTTTGACCTGCGTCTTCAGCCCGCTGCGTGCGGTGCGGTTGCGCAGACGGCGCTTCTCGGATTGGAGGTAGCGTTTCCACGCGGACTTGTGCGTCGCCATTATCGGTTCTCCTGTCGCCTCTCGGCGGACTCAAATCAGTGGGACGCCGGTTTGCTACGGGCGCTGTCGAGCGTTGTAAAGCCCCTGCTGGAGGCACTTTTGACCAAGCCAGCCGACGTCGACAGCGGCGCGCCCCCTTCAGCCGTTCCTGTTGCGACGTCGACGCCGACTCTTGGGCTTGGGGCCCTCGGGCAGGGGGCTCGCGGGTCGATCACGCGCAACGCCTCAATCCTGGTGGTGCTGACCATGGTCAGCCGGGTCGCGGGGCTCATCCGCGACTTCGTGATCACGCACTTTTTCGGCGCCAGCGGCGTCACCGACGTCTTCTACATGGCCTTTACGATCCCCAACGTGCTGCGGCGCCTGGTGGCCGAAGGGACCATGACCGCGGTCGTCCAACCCGAGTACCAGACGGTGAGAAAGAACGAGGGCGATGAGCGCGCCCGCGTCGTCTACCAGGGCATCTTTGGCTTCGTCGTCGTCGCCATCGTCGGCATCGCCGCCATCGGCATGGTGTTCGCGAAGCCCATCGTGCTGGCCTTTGCCTCGGGCTTTGCCGACGAGCCGGAGAAGCTGGCGCTGACGGTCGACCTCACGCGCTGGCTCTTTCCGGTCGTCATCACGATGGGGCTGGTTGGCCTCATGGGTGCGGTGCTGAACGCCCACAATGAGTTCGCTTCACCGGCGCTGTCACCCATCATTTTGAACATTTCCATGATTGGCTGGACCATCGCGGGCGCCCAGCTGCTCGACCCGCCCATCCTCGGCATTGTGATCGGCGTGCTGATCGGCGGCGTGCTCCAGGTGCTCGTACAGTTTCCCGCCCTGCGACGTCGAGGGCTGCTGCTCGCGCCGCGCTTCCTCTTCACCGATCCCGCCGTGCAAAAGGTGATGAGAGCGTTCGTGCCCGGCCTCTTCGGCCTGGCGATCTATCAGGTAAATATTATTGTTTTGCGGCAAATTGCCAGCTACATGGCCGAAGGAAGCGTCAGTTACTACTACACATCAGACCGTTTGATGGAGCTGACGAACGGCGTCTTTGCCATCGCCATTGCCCAGGGCGCGTTTACCGAAATGAACGATCGCGGCGCCGTCAACGACCTCGACGGCTTGAAGAGGGTGTGGCGCTTCCTGTTCGACATGACGAACCTGATCGCGATCCCCGCCGCGCTCGGGCTCGCGGCGCTGGCCCAGCCCATCGTCGCCGTCCTGTTCCTGCACGGGCGCTTCACCTGGACCGACGTCGAGCAGACCGCGCTCAACGTGACGTCGGCATCGTTTGGCCTGGTGTTCACGGCCAGTGTGCGCGGCACGCTGCAAATCTTCTCGAGCCTCAAGGATCGGGTCACCCCCGTCGTCGTCGGCGTCCTCGTCATCGCCGTCAACCTCGCCGTCGGCCTCGCCTTTTACCGCGCCGGTGTCGGCGTCCACGGCTTGTCGGCGACGCTCAGCATCAGCAACGCGGTGCAGGCCGTGATCCTCATGCTGCTGGCCCGTCGCAAGATTGGCGCGCTGGGCATGGGCCCGCTGCTGAAGAGCGCGGCCATCAAGGCCGCCCTCTCCATCGTCGCCGTCGCCGCAGCCTGGGGCGTCGCCCGCCTCGGCGACTGGCCGCGCGGTCTCACGCTGGTGAACGTCGTGGTGCTGTTCGCCGCCATCGGCGTCGCGGTCGCGCTCTACGGAGCAGGCGCCGTCGCCCTCAAGCTCACCGGCGTCGAAGAGGTCTGGGGCAAGGTCGCGCGCAAGCTCAAGCTCAAGCCCGGGAACAAGCGCTGACCGTTCGGCTAGTTTGCCGATTTTTCAGTGGGTGGCAAAGATGACGAAGACAGCATCTTCTTTGCCTGCTGCCACTTGGCCTCGAGCTCATCGAGCGGCGTCTTTTCCGGGGTCTTGCCCTCTTGTTCGAGCAAGTCTTCAACGACGCGGAAGCGGCTCTCGAAGCGGGCGATGGTCTGGCGCAGCGCTCCTTCGGCGTCGACCTCGAAGTGACGCGCCAGGTTGGTGATGGCGTACAGCAAATCACCGATTTCCGACGAGATTTTTTCCTTGTCGCCGGTCCCGATCGCCTCCTGGATTTCGTCGACCTCTTCGTGGATCTTGTCGAGCACGCCGTGGTGGTCGGGCCAGTCGAAGCCCGCGCCACGGGCTTTTTCGCCGGTGCGGTAGGCGCGAAGCAGCGCCGGCAGGTGGTGCGGCACGCCGTCGAGCGCCGACTTCTTCTTCTTTGCCTGCGACGCCTTTGACGTCGTCGTCGAC
>JBKJNL010000450.1:0-4775 GCA_046593615.1 Myxococcota bacterium
GCCGGCGCTGACCTGCAGACCGCGGTTCGGCAGCTGCGTGTCGTCGGCCGGGTGCTCAATCTGCTCGTTGTAGCCGACGTCGAATTCGATCCCGCTGCGCATGTCGGGGTCGCCGGCAACGGCGGTCATGACGGCGGTGTCGGGGTCGACCACAAAGATGATGCCCTTCGAAAAGAGGATCAGGTCGGTGCCGTCGGTGACGATGCTGCCGTTCTGCAGGGCACCGCTCTGATCGAAGACGGTGCCGACGTTGCCGCGGAACAAGACCCGCTTGACGCCGGTGTTGATGTCGATGGCCTCGAGAAAGACGTTGCTCGCGGTGTCGTGTTGGAAGGCGAACAGCTCGTCACCCAGCACCACCATGCCGTCGACGATGACGTCGTGGACGTCTTGCCCATCGACGCTCACCACGGGGGCCAGCTCGGTCACGGTGTGGTCGGCGTCGTTGGCGATCTTCTTGAAAGCGTTGTTGCCGGAGTCCCAGAAGTAGACGTTGTCGTTGGCGTCGACCACGAGGCGCACCGGCAAAAGGAACTTGGCCTGGAGGCCGGGGCCGTTGACGTCACCCTGGTTCGGGATGTCGGCTTCGTTGGGGCTGATGCCCGTGGTGTCGACGCTGGTGCCGGCCCAGTAGTTGACGGTGCACAGGGCGGGATCGAGGGGATCGGTGATCTTCAAGATGGCGTTGGCCGTCTGGTCGGTGACGAACAGCGAGCCCTGGGAGTCGGCGACCATGTCGTTGAGGTTGGCGAAGCGCGCGGTGTCGCAGGGCCCGTCGGCCAGCTCCTGCCCGGTCTGCTCGCTGCCCGCGATGCGGAACACCGTCGGGGCAGCGTCGCTCAGGTCGCTGGCCCAGATCTCCTGCCCGATGTGCGTGAGGATGTGGCCGTCGACGAAGACAATGTTGCGCCACAGCAGGGGCCGCCCCTGCACGCCTTCGAGCGGGTCGCCTTCGGTGGCGCGCGCGCCGACGTCGCTGTCGAAGTTGGGATCGCCCGAGAACAAAGCGCCGGTCGTGCAGTCGAACGGGCCTTCGCCTTCGCCTTCGCCTTCTCCTTCGCCGCCTTCTCCTTCGCCTTCTCCTTCTCCTTCGCCTTCTTCGCCTTCTCCTTCGCCTTCTTCGCCTTCGCCTTCGCCTGCTTCTCCTTCGCCTTCTTCGCCTTCGCCCTCGGCGACGATGCCGTCGGGACAAGCGGTCAACAGCAGAGAAAGCCCGGACAACGCCACAATCGAAACGGAACGCATGATGACCTCCTGGTCACGGAAATAAGGTGACGACGGTGCCGGTCGGCCCCGCCTCACGGCCCCAGTCGGGGGACCGTACCGCTTCACGGCGTCGGCGCTCCACTTGCGCGCCTCGTCGGAATTGCTGCTTCCGGGAGCGGCGTCACCAGGGCCGTCCTGGCGGCAGCACGGTCGAACGCTATGAAGCTCTCCCCCGGAGAGATCGTCGTCGGCCATGCGCATCCTCGCCCTTGACCCCACCCCGCTGACCGAGGTCCAGCACCAGTCGGCGAAGAGCGGCGGCGGCACCGAGCTGCTGCCGTTGCCCATCACCATGGGCCGGGCCGAGGGCCTGCCTGACGACGTCGACGCCGTGATCTTTGCCTCCGATCTGCAGGGCGTGGCGCCGTCGAGGAGGCGCGATGGGGGCACGGCGCTGCTGGGCATCGCTTTGTGCGAGGCCCTCGAGGAGCTCGCCGTTCAGGGTGCCGTCCCGCCGCTGTCCCGCAGCGGGGTGGTGCTCGCCGGTGACCTCTACAGCGCGCCCGGCGCCGACCAGCGGGGCGCCAACGGCGACGTCACCGACGTCTGGCAGACCTTTGCCGAGCGCTGCGCCTGGATCGCCGGGGTGCAGGGCAACCACGACCTCTACAACGCCGACATGGCCCGGCTGCTCGACGGACGCCGCGCCTTTTTGCTCGACGGCAGCGTCGTCACCGTCGGGGGGACGCCGGGAGACCCGCTCCAGGGCGGCTCGGGCCTCGTCGGCGACCCCGTCGGCGACCCCGTCGGCATTGCGGTCGGGGGCGTCGGCCTCATCGGTGGCTTGTGGCTCAGGCCCGGTCGCCGCGCGCAGGCCGAGCAGGTGCGCCGCATCGCCGCGGTCACGAAGCAGCGCCCGGGGTTGTTCGTCGTCCACGAAGGACCGCCCGGCCTCGACCGCCACCAGCGCGGCCAGCAATTCGTCGCCGACGCTGTCGACGCCGGCTTCGACGGCCTGCTCGTCTGCGGCCACACCCACTGGCGCGAGCCGCTGGCAGAGCTGGCGCGCCACCAGGTGCTCAACGTCGACAGCCGCTGCGTCGTCGTTGTTCGGAATCCCGCGCGACCGTGAGCTGGCGACGACGGCGACGACGACAAAGAAGAAACGGCGACGACGACGAAAGGGCTCAGCCGGCTTCTTTCTTGAGCTTGCGACCCATGAGGCCGATGACTTCTTCTTTGGGGTCGGTGCCTTCGAACAGCAAGCGGTGGACGGCTTCGGCGATGGGCATCTCGACGCCTTCGCGGGCAGCGAGGTCCTTCACGGCGCGGGCGGTGTTGACGCCTTCGGCGACCTCGCCGAGGTCACGGAGGATCTGCTCGAGCTTCTTGCCCTGGCCGAGCTGCAGCCCGACCGTGTAGTTGCGCGACGTCGGCGAGGTGCAGGTCAACACCAGGTCGCCCATGCCGGCGAGGCCGGCCAGCGTCACCGGCATCGCCCCCAGCTTGATCGCCAGGCGCCCGATCTCGGCGAGTCCACGCGTGATGAGCGCGGCCAGCGTGTTCTGCCCGAAGCCGAGACCGGCGGCGCAACCCGAGGCAATGGCGACGACGTTCTTCAAGGCGCCGCCCAGCTCGACGCCGGTGACGTCGGTGGTCGTGTAGGCGCGGAAGTAGTCGGTGCTGATGATGTTCTGCACGTGGGCGGCGGCGGCTTCGTCTCTGGCGGCGATGGTCACCGCCGTCGGCAGCCGCCGCGCCATCTCGATCGCGAAGCTCGGACCCGAGAGGTAGCAGAGGCGCCCGTGGGCCCGGGCCGGCACGATCTCTTCGAGGATCTGGCTGACGATCTTCAAGGTGCCGTTCTCGATGCCCTTGGTGGCGCTCATGACCCAGGCCTGCTCGCCGAGCAGCGGGCCGGCCTCTTGCCACACCGCGCGAACGGCGACGGTGGGCACCGACGACACCACCAGCGTGGCGCCGCTGACGCCTTCTTTGATCGACGTCGTGGCCTTGAGGCCGGGCGGCAAGCGGATCCCCTTCAAGCGCCGCGGGTGCCGGTGGTCGTTCAAGATGCCGTCGACGACGGCCTGATCGCGGGCCACGAGCCGCACGCCGTGGCCGCCTTCGGCCAGCAGCTTCGCGAGGGCGGTGCCAAACGAGCCGGCGCCGAGGACACACACGGTTTCGCTCATGTCTTTTTCACCTCTGGGATGGCCAGCTGCATCCTTCAGGAAAGCCTGATGCAGACCCTCCTCTCCGTCAGACAACCGCCGCGTCGCTCTGCTCACGTTACGGTGCGACCATGTCGTCGTTGCTCATCGAGGGTCAAGCGCGGCTCGAGCCCATCGCCCGGGCGATCGAGGCCCTGAGCGATGCCTGGCGCAGCCGGCACGTCGACGTCGACATAGACGACGGCAACGAAGACCCCGCAGACGCCAACGATGACGTCGACGCCGCGGCCGATGTCGTCGTCGATGTGGTCGATGTCGTCGATGTCGATGGACTTTTGTGGGCGTGGCGCAAGCTGCAGCCGCGCTGTCACCGCGGCGCGGGCGACGCCGCCTTTGCCGGCGACGACGCCATCGACGTCGACGCCATCGTCGACGTACTGGGCCGCCGGCCATCGCTGCTCGCCGGCGGCCTGCAGGCGCCGCTCACGCCGCAAGATGACGACCCGCGAGGCACGCCGCATCGCCAACAGGTGGCCCGCTGCCTCGCCGACGCGCTGACGCTCGGCCTCGAGCGACAGAAGCTCTTGCACGGCCTGACGGCGTCATCGGCGTCGCTCAGGCGCCGCTTCGCTTCCCCCGACATCGCCCGCGCAACCCTGCAGGCCCTCATCGACGCCGACCCACCGCGCGTCCACCTGCCGCCGCTGCCGAGGTCGTCGTCGTCGTCGTCGTCGTCGTTGGCGGCGCTGTCGTCGTTGTTGGCGGCGCAGGGGACGGCGGGGCCGATGGCGGTGCACGTGCTCGTCGGCGACGTCACCCGCGTGCTCGACCTGCTGTCACCGGGCGTGCGGCGCCTGCGCGTCGACCTGGCCCTGCTCGGCCGCGACGGTGTCATCGACGACGACGACCTCTACCGCGGCCTCGATCGCCTCTACGCCCGCGAGCCGGGCTGTGTCGCAGAGCGCCGCGGCCACCCAGACGAATTCGCCGACGACGGCCGCGTCTTTGTCATCGACAGCGCCGCCCTCCACGAAGACGGCGTCGACCGCCGGGCCCGCTCGCTGGTGGCCCCGCTGAAAAAGGCCCGCGTCGTCGTCATCGGCGTCACCGACGTGCTGGCGCTGCCGGCGGTGCTGCGCGCGGTGCCACCCCGCTCGATCACGGTCCTCGGCGCCGCCTGCTCACCATCGTCGTCGTCGTCATCGCCGTCGGTCTTGCTCGACGGGACGGGCGCGGTGCTGCCGCTGTCAGGAGACGGCCCCGCGGTGCTGAGCCTGCCGTGGAGCGGCCTGCTGCCCGCCGACCTGACCCTCGACGCGGCCGTCGACGTCGCCGCCTGGGTGGGAGCGGTCTGGCGGGCGCGCATCGCCGACGAGCGGGTGCCGTCGCCGACAC
>JBKJNL010000495.1:0-3908 GCA_046593615.1 Myxococcota bacterium
GTTGGCCGCGAGCGACGCGCGGGGCGTGAGCACATGCAGCGTCCGTCCCTCGCCGACGAATGTGGTCGCTTCGACGTCGATGGACGCGCCGTCGGGTCCGAGCAAGCGAACCGACGCCGTCTCCGCGCCAGCGCCGTCGACGAACACCATCACGCGCGCATCGACGAGCACCGAAGCGAGATTTGTCGGCGCCACGAGGTCCGCGCGGCCGCCGTTGCACTCGCAGGCTTCTGCCCGCGGCGCGCCGACAGCGGCGACGACGGCGACGACGACGACCACCGCGGCGGTCAAGCGACCCCGCCCCGGCCCGAGCGGCCCAGGAGCGGGGAGCCCGGGCCCGAGCGGCCCAGGAGCGGGGAGCCCGGGCAGCACGCAGCTCTCGTCGACGTTTGAGCGCTGGTTCATGGTCGAGAAGGTAGCGCTTCTCAAAGCGGCCGCCGACCGAGCAGATCCGTCGCCTGCCAGATGTCGATTCCGCGGCGCTCGGTTCGTCGTCTCGATGAGGCCGCGCTAGAACGCCCGGCTCACGAGGAGAACGACAATGCGCTTCATGGTGATGGTGTACCCGGGCCCCAGGGCCGAAGCTGGTGAGATGCCCAGTGAGAAAGAGCTGAGCGCCATGGGCCAGTTCAACGAGGAGCTGGTCAAGGCCGGCGTCATGCTCGCCGGCGAAGGCCTGCACCCGAGCGCGAAGGGCGCGCGCATCCGCTACCCCGGCGGCAAACCCAAGGTGAGCGACGGCCCGTTCACCGAGGCCAAGGAGATCATCGGCGGCTTCTGGCTGATGCAGGTGAAGTCCAAGGACGAGATCGTCGAGTGGATGAAGCGTTGCCCCATGGGTCCCGACGACATGGTCGAGATCCGGCAGGTCTTCGAGGCCGAAGACTTCGGACCCGCCATGACGCCCGAGCTGCGCGCCGCCGAAGAAAAGATGACCAGAGACATCGCGGCCCAGAAGAACGCCCCGAAATAACGCGGCGACGAGCAGACCGGTGGCCAACGCGCCGTCGATTGAACAGCGGCTGCGCCAGCGCAGCCGCTGTTCAACATGGAGTGTCGACGGGTCCGCAGGCTAAGAAGCGGCGTGGCTTCTGATGTTGCAAGGGCGATCGATGCCGTCTGGCGCATCGAGTCGGCGAAGTTGATCGGTGGGCTCGCGCGCATCGTCCGCGACGTCGGCGTCGCCGAGGATCTCGCGCAAGAGGCGCTCTTGATCGCGCTGCAACGTTGGCCAGAGACCGGCGTGCCCGAGAACCCGGGCGCCTGGCTCATGACCACCGCGAAGCACAAGGCGATGGACCTCTTTCGCCGCCGCACGATGCTCGAGCGCAAGCACGAAGCGATCGGGCACGACACCGCGACCGCCGCCGACGGGCACGGCCGGGTCGAAGACGCCATCAACGCCATCGACGACGCCATCGACGACGACATTGGCGACGACGTGCTGCGCTTGATCTTCACCGCCTGCCATCCGGTGCTGTCGACCGAAGCCCGCACCGCGCTCACGTTGCGGCTGGTCGGCGGCCTCACCACCGGCGAGATCGCGCGCGCTTTTTTGATGGCCGAGCCGACCATCGCCCAGCGGCTGGTGCGGGCCAAGAAGACGCTCGCGCAGGCGCAGGTCCCCTTTGAAGTGCCGCGCGCCGGCGAGCGGGCCGAGCGTTTGTCGTCGGTGCTCGAGGTGCTCTACCTGATCTTCAACGAGGGCTACTCGGCCACCGCGGGCGACGATTGGATGCGCCCGGGCTTGTGTGAAGACGCGCTGCGCCTGGCCCGCGTCGTCGCCGGCCTGATGCCCGCGGAGCCCGAGGTGCACGGGCTCGTTGCCTTGCTCGAGATCCAGGCGTCGCGCGCGCGCGCCCGCGTCGGTCCCGCCGGTGCGCCGATCCTCTTGCTCGATCAACAGCGCGCGCGCTGGGATCAAGTGCTCATCCGTCGCGGGCTCGCGGCCCTGCAGCGCGCGGCCGACCTCGGCGGCGCCGACGGCCCCTACGCGCTGCAGGCGGCCATCGCGGCTTGTCACGCGCGCGCGCGCACCGGCGCCGAGACCGATTGGGCGCGCATCGCCGACCTCTATGCCACCCTCGCGCGGGTCACGCCGTCGCCCATCGTCGAGGTCAACCGCGCCGTCGCCGTCGGCTTCGCCCTCGGCCCCGCGGCGGGGCTCGCCGTCATCGACGCCCTGCTCCTGGAGCCCACGCTCGAGGGCTACCACCTGTTGCCCAGCGTGCGGGGTGACCTGCTGTGCAAGCTCGGGCGCTTCGCCGAGGCCCGCGCCGAGCTTCTGAAAGCCGCCGCCCTGACGCGCAACGCGAGAGAGCGCGCGTTGCTGCTGGAGCGCGCGGCGGCGCTGCCGACGAGCTGAGCGCGTCATCGCTGCTCTGACGTCAGCGCCGGCGTGGCCTGCTCCGACGGCGGTGCCATGCGACGTCGTCGAACCGCCCGCGGCGCAGCACCGGAAGAGGTCAAAGATCGTCGCTGCGCGGTGCCAAACCCGGACAGATCGGGCTAGCTGTCCCTATGTCGTCCGTCTCCAGCCGCTCCACGCGTTACCTACAGCTCGCCCAGGCGGCCGGCGCCGCCGCTTCGAGCGCAGCAAAACCGCCGCGGCTGGGCGCCGGAAAGCCGGCGGCGTCGTCGTCAGCGGCGTCAGCGTCGGCCGGCAAGCCGGTCGACTCCTTTGGCGGCAGCAGCGGCAACCTCAATCTGTATCCGGGCACCAGGACGGCGCTCATCGAGTTCACGGGCGCGCCAAAGGCTGCCCCGGTCGTGAGTGCCTGGAACGTTGACGACAGCACGGCGCCGGCCACCTTTGCGCTCGACTCGGCTCTCTGGGGCTTCGACTACAACCGCAGCGGCGGCGACAAAGCGATCGGCAAGGTGCGCGCCGATCTGCGCGCCGCGGGGGCGGTGCCTTCAGCGATGCCTGACGTGGACGACCGTCGGCACGAGCGGTGGACCTTTCCCGATCAGTCGAGCGTCGTGCTCGTGCAGCTGGTCGAGCATTACGACCGCTACAACCGGCCAAGCGGCACCACCGACAAGACGGTGCGGGTGCTCCTGCACGACGCGGCAAAGGATTGTTTCAACCTCCACGACGACGACGACGTGTTCCATGCGCCGATCTCCCGCACCAAGGGCACGGCTGGCAACACCGTCGCGGCCATGACGTTGTCGCCCAACGCGTTTCGCCAGCAGCTCGAAGACCTCGGGTTCACGCCGACGAGCGACCGCTACTTCACGCATCCCGATGGCAGCTGGGCGTTGGTCGCTCCCCTCGTCAACGGTTCGCTGCGCGTCGCCGCTGGCAACATGGAGGAGCGCTTCAAGGTCACCGGCACCCCGTCGGCGGAGGCGCCGATCCCGGCGCAGATCGCCCGCCTGTTGAAGGTCAAGGCCCCCGCCGACAGCACCGACCTGCACCTCATGGCCGAGCAGATGGCGGCGTTGCACCCCGCGCTGGTCGCGAAGCTCGAGCGCGCCGGCTACACGATCAACGTCACGCGCCACAAGATCAGCAACGCCAACGACGACCTGAAGAACGCGACCATCGCCGTCGGCGCGAGCGCGCTCCCCGTCGACCGCGCCGAAGGCGTGCACAAGAGCGGACCCGGCATCGAGCCCTCGATCACCGTGCGGACCTACATGAAAGAGGGGCAGCTGCGCGTCGACATGTCGACGTTGCTGCACGAGATCGGCCACGGCTTCGACCTCGTCATCGGCGAAGACGCCGGCCGCAACAACGCGATCTCGACGCGTGGCAGCCGCGGCACGAACCAGCTGCACGTGCAGCAAGACATCGCCGATGCCTTTACCGCCGAGCACAAGCGGCTGCCGTCGTATTTCCACACGCAGCAGGAGTTCGTCGCCGAGTCGTTTGCGCTCTACATGCTCGACCCCGCGCGCTG
>JBKJNL010000598.1:0-11031 GCA_046593615.1 Myxococcota bacterium
ATCGACGACGACAGCCGCGGCCCGCACGCGGGACAGGCCAGCGTCGACCATCGCCTTTGTCGTCGGTGCCGTCGTCGACGCAGTCCGCCGCGCAGGCGGCGCACGCCGCGAACCCGGCCATCGTCGTGCGGGCGCGGTCCCAGGGCAGGGCCTCGGCGATGGTGAAGCGCGGCCCGCAGTCGAGGCAGCTCGCGAACGCGTGCCCGAAGCGGCGGTCGTCGACGTCGTCGATCTCGGCCAGGCAGCGGGCGCACGGCGCGCGATCCAGCGGCAGCTCGCGGCCATCACCTGCCGCCCCTTCGCCATCTCCGTCGGCGCGGCTGTCGTCGATGACGAAGCCGGCTCCATCTCCGCCTCCCGCACCTCCGTTCCCGCCTCCTCCCCCCTCTCCACATCCTGTGGAGAGGGGGGCCGGGGGGGAGAGGTCGATGCCATCGACGCGCGCGGCGGCCGGGGCCTCGCTCTGCAGGCGGCGGGCGAAGTCCGCGACGTCGTCAGGATGGCCGACCACGACGACGTCCACGACGCCGCCGGCGTTCTTCACCGATCCCGACAGCCCGAGCCCGCGGGCCAGGGCGGCGACGAAGGGACGGAAGCCGACGCCCTGCACCCGCCCGCGAATGCGCAGGTGTCGCCGTATTCGTGGCGGTGCTTCAGACGGTAACGTGGTGGCCATGATCCTCGTCGTCGGGTTCGACCTCTCGGTGCACGGTGACCAGGCGCTGCTCGACGCCAGCGAAGCCCTCGCCCTCGACGAAGGCGGCAGGAAGAGCCTGCACGTCGTGCACGTCGTCGACCAGAAGGGCCTCGACGCCACCGGCCAGCTCAGCGCCGACCGCAAGCGCGAGGTGGCCATCGAGCGCGGCTACCCGCTGGTGTGGCGCCGGGTGAAAGACCTCGCCCAGCGCATGCCCTTCGGCCTGCCCGACGACGTCGTCGTCGATGTCGGCGTGGCCGCGGTGCACGCCGTGCGCACCCACGAAGAGATCGCCCGCCGCCTGTTGCGCGTGGCCGGCGACTTCGACGCCTCGGCCATCGTGCTCGGCCGCCAGGGCCGCCCCGGCAGCGTCGTCGAGCACGTGCGCGCCCTGGCCGGCCTCATCGACGGCGACAAGCCCGAGGGGGCCACGTCCCTCTTCCTGCGGTCCCGCGACGGGGCCCCGGCCATTGCCAAGTCGCAGGTCTGGTCGGCCGAAGGCACCCTCGAGGACTGACGCGCCTGCCATTAAATTGCCGACGCTGGTTGCTGACGATGACGACACAGTGAACGGCGTGAACACAGCAACGTTATTCCGTCGCCACGGGCTTCAGCCGGGGAAACCGAAAGCGAAACGTCGAGCCCCGGCCGGGCGCGCTCTCTAAAACGACGTCGCCGCCGTGGCGCTGCGCGACGGCTTTGACGGTCGGCAGGCCGAGGCCGGTGCCTTTGGTCTTGGTGGTGAACAGCGGCTTCCAGATGTCGTCGATCAGGTTGACGGCGACGCCGCAGCCGTTGTCGGAGATCTCGATGACGACGTCATCGCCTTCGACGCGGGCCTTTGTCTTCACCACGCCGTCGGGGCCGATGGCTTCGACGGCGTTTTGCATGAGGTTCACCAGGGCCTGGCGCATCTGGCTGCGATCGACGTCGACGGGGGGCAGCTCGAGCGACACGAGGTTCAAGAGCTGCATCGATTCCGCCGGCTTTTGCACGACGGTGATGCACTCGGCGATCAGCTCTTTCAAAACCGTTGATTCCCGCACGGCTTCGACATCGCGCGTGTAGCGGACCTCGCCACCGGCGCTGCCACCGCCTGCGCCACCGCTGAGGGCATCGCCGGCGGCGCCGCCTTGCATGGGGGCCGGGCCCTCTGACGGTGTGCCCACGGGAATCTGCAGCCGGAACGTGGTGCCCCGGCCGGGGGCGGAGTCGACGAAGACCATGCCTTCGTGGCGCTGCACGACGTTGGCCACGATGGGCAGGCCGAGGCCGGTGCCCTTGGCCTTGGTCGTGAACAGCGGCTTCCAGATGTTGTCTTTCAGCTCGGGCGCGATGCCTTTGCCGTTGTCGACGATCTCGATGACCACGGCGCCGCCGTCGTCGATGGCGCGGGCCCGGGCGATGACCTTGCCGTCGGGGCCGATGGCTTCGACGGCGTTTTGCAGCAGGTTCACCAGCACCTGCCGGAACTGGTCGCGGTCGATGTTGGGGGCCACGAAGTCTTCGGGCACCTCGTTGATGAGGCGCATGCCGGGCGAGGGTTTGCTGACGACCGACATGGCTTCGTCGAACAGCGGCGCCAGCGGCGTCGGCTGCTTGTAGGGCTCGCGGTCGCGCGAGTACTGCAACAGCTCGCCGATGATGGTGCCGGCGTGCACCAGCTCGCGGTCGATGAGCGCGGCCATGGCCTTCATGCGTTTGTCGGCGAGGGCGTCGGTGGTCTCGAGCTTTTTCTGGATGAAGTGCCAGCTGTTGCGGATGGCAGCGAGCGGATTTCTCAGGTCGTGGCCGATGCTGGCGGCCATCTGCCCGACGGCGGCGAGGCGCTCGTTGAGCACCTTCATCTCTTGCGCGTCCTTCATCTGCTGTTCGGCGCGCTTCTGCTCGGTGATGTCAAAGGCGATGCCTTGCAGGAACAGCGGGTTGCCGGCGTCGTCACGCACCAGGCGGGCCTCGCCCTGGATCCACACGACGTGGCCGTCTTTGGCGTGGACGCGCACCTGGGCGCGGAACGGTCCGCCGGTGGCGATGCCGCGGGTGAACTCGGCGTGCAGCAGGCTGCGGTCGTCGGGGTGGCATTGGAAGAACCACAGGATCGGGTCCTCCATCCACTCCTTCTGGGTGAAGCCGAGGATGCTCTCGATCTGCGGGCCGACGTAGATGTCGGGGGTGCCGGTCTCGAGGTTGAGGGTAAAGGTGATGGCCGGGATCTGTTCGACGAGGGCCTGGTAGCGGGCCTGGGTCTTGTCGGCGCTGCCGCCCGTCTGCCCGGCGGGCACGATGATGTGGTTGCCGTCGTTGCTCTTGAGCGCGGCCGAGAGGCCCGACAGCGCCGACAGCAGCTCGTGGGGGTAGTCGACGTTGTCACTCACGGCTGGCCTCGGGTCTGGGTCGTCTGGGTCGTCGGTGTCGTCTGGTTTGTCGGTGTCGTCTGGTTTGTCTGGTTTGTCTGGTTTGTCTGGATTGGCTGGTTCGTCTGGGTTGGCTGGGTCGTCTGGATTGGCTGGGTCGTCTGGGTTGGCTGGATTGTCTGGATTGTCTGGGTCGTCTGGGTTGGCTGGGTCGTCTGGGTTGGCTGGGTCGTCGTCGAGACCTCTCCCCCCCGGCCCCCCTCTCCACAGGATGTGGAGAGGGGGGAGGAGAGGAGCGAGGGCGGGAGCACGGCTGCGGCGTGCTCGGCGCGCAGCCAGCGGTACCAGGCGTCGAGGCCCTCACCGGTGTGTGCCGAGAGCTGCAGCACCTCGATGGTGGGGTTCACGGTTTTCGCGTGGGCGAGGCATTCGTCGACGTCGAAGCGCAGGTGCGGCAGCAGGTCGATCTTCGACAGCACCAGCAGCGACGCGGCCTGAAACATGTGCGGGTACTTGAGCGGTTTGTCTTCGCCTTCGGTGACCGAGAAGATGACGACCTTCTTTTTTTCGCCGAGGTCGAAGAGCGCCGGGCACACCAGGTTGCCGACGTTCTCGACGACGATGGTGCTGCGCGGCGGCGGATCGAGGGTGACGAGGGCCCGGCGGATCATGTCGGCGTCGAGGTGGCAGCCGGCGCCGGTGTTGACCTGCACCACCGGGCGCCCGCTCTTGCGCAGCCGCTCGGCATCGCGCGAGGTCTCTTGATCGCCTTCGATGACGGCGATGCCGAGCTCGGCGCCCACGTCGGCGAGGGTGCGCTCGAGCAGCGTGGTCTTGCCCGAGCCCGGGCTGCTGACGAGGTTCAACGCAAGCACACCGCGACTCGCGAACAGCGCGCGCGTTTCTTTGGCGAGAGCGTCGTTCTTGCCGAGCAGCGCATGCTCGAGCTCGATCATCTTTGACGTCGGCGGCGCGGGCCGCTGGGCCTCCACACGGCTTCCCTCTCCTCCCCCCTCTCCACTTCCTGTGGAGAGGGGGGCCGGGGGGGAGAGGTCGAGCGCAGGGGCGCTGCCCTTGAAAGCAAAGGCCGAGACGTCGACGATCTTCGGCGGCGCCGCGAGCTTGCCGCAGCCACAGGTCACGCACACGGTTGCACCTCCATCGCTGTGACCCGCAGCTCGTCGCCCGAGAGCCAGTCGAGGTCTGAGCCGCCGCACGCGCAGCGGCCAAAGGGTTTGTCGAGCAACAGCTCGAGGTCGCAGGCCTTGCAGCGGGCCCGTCCGGGGATCTCGTCGATCTGCAAGATGGCACCTTGCAGTGGCGTGCCCGCGGCGCACAGGTCGAAGCAGAAGCGCAGCGCGTCGGGCAGCACCGCGGCCAGCTTGCCGACCTCGACGACGACGCGGACGACGCGGGCGCCCGCGCCCTCCTGCTCGACGACGGCGCGCGACAGCGTTTCGACGAGCTGCTGGGTCAAGCCGAGCTCATGCACGGCCGGCCTCGGGGCTCTGCTGTGCGGTGTTGTTGGCGGCCAGCTCGCCCTGCAGGCGCGCCAGCGCCCGCTCGACGAGCACGACGGCGTCGTCGACGACGGCGGCGACGACGTCGGACAGCCCGAGCTGACCGTCCTCGCCGCCGAGGGTCGCGGGCTCGCAGCCGACGACGACGACGCGGGGTGGCAGCTGCTCGAGAAACGCCAGCACGCGCGCGGGGGTCATGCTGTGGGCGTCGGCGCTGGCCCGGGGGCCGCTCGCGAGCCCGTCGAGGCCGGGCTCAAAGACGGTGAGGGTGCCGGGGGCGTCGCCGCGGGCGCAGGCGTCGACGACGATGGCGGCCTCGACGCCGGCCAGGGCAAAGGCGAGGTCGAAGCCCCGGATGCCGAGCTCACGCACCACGACATCGTCGGGCCAGCGGCGCTGCAGCAGGCGCTGGGCGACGACGACGCCGAAGCCGTCATCACCGAGCAGCACGTTGCCGACGCCGGCGATCAAGATGGTCATGCTGGGCCATCGTTCTGGCCAACGTCCTGGGGAGCGGGCGCGCGCTCGACCTCGTCGAGGGCAAAGAAGAAGCGGTGGCCCTGCAGCCCGAGGTCGCGGCCCGGGTCGCAGTCGACGGTGACGCTGACAAAGACGCGGTCGTCGACGTCGACGTCGACGCTGACGACGGTGGCGGCCTGGCCGGCGAGGGCGATGTCAAAGATGTCGCTCTTGTTGGGGCTCGCGGTGCGCACCTTGGGCCGCAGGATGACGGCGTCACCGGCCCGGATCGGCGTCGCCGCCGTCGAGGTCTTTGTCGTCGCTGACGTGTCCTGCGTGCCCTTCTTGTCTCTCGTGTCTGCCGCGTTCTGGGTCGACGACGCGGCGGGCGGGTCGCGCCACGCGCCGTGCAGCGCGGCGAGGTCCGCTGCCTGCAGGGCGAGCGAGCGATCGAGGAGCGCCTTTGTGCGCGGATCGAGGGCCGCCATCTGCCGCCGCTCGTCGTCGCTGAGGGCGCGGATCGACAGCGACAACAGCGCGTCGTTTTCGGTGGCGTCGTAGGCGTCGCCGGGGCTCTCTCGGGCCACGCTCGGCCAATCCTCGAGAATGATCGGCGAGCACAACACCGCGCTGCGGCTGCCCTTTTTTCCCACGAGCACCGGCCAGCAGCCATCCGACGACAAGAGCGCCACCAACGCGGCTTCGGCGTCGTCGTGCTCGCGCGGGGTGGCAAAGCGGCCGCCGTCGACGCGCAGCACCGTGTGCAGCGACTCGAGCGCCGAAAGCGACGACGCGTCGTTGTCGACGACGACGGCCACGCGCCAGCTGCTCACGCCCAGCGGGGCGACCGACACCGAAAGCCGACCCGCCACCCGCGGCGTGCGCGCGTCGCCAAAGCAAAAGGCCACGACGACGTCTTTTTCGACGAGCTCGATCCGCACCTCGCGCTCGACGGCCTCTTGCCAGCCCTGCTCATCGGCGGTGCACGAATGCAGAAAGCGACAGCAGGCCGACAAGCGCGGCGTGCCGCCGGCCACGCCGGTGACGAGCACCTCGGTGCGCGTCTGCGATCGCTCGGCACCACCCGCCGCGGCCAGCGCGCCAAAGGTCAGGCGCCGCCGGTTCTTCAACGACGACGCTCGATACGGAAACAGCGCGTAGCCCTCGTAGAGCACCGTGCGGGCAATGGCGTCGATGCCGTCGTCGATGCCGTCGTCGTCGATGCCGTCGTCCATGCCGTCGGAGACAGCGTCGGGGACAGCGTCGGGGACAGCGTCGGTGCAGGCCTCGTTCACAGCGGCACCAGGCGATCGAGGGCGGCCTCGAGGGTCGGCAGAGACCAGGCCCGCCGCTGCCGCTCGAGGCGCTCGAGCAGCGCGCGGTTGACGAGCAGGGCCGCTGCACCGGGGGCGAAGCCGTCGAGGGCCGCCGTCCACGTCGACGACGGCAGCGCGAAGCGGGCCTCGGCGGTGAAGGGCAGCGGGTCGACCTGCAGGCGTCCGTTTTTGGCGAGGTAGAGCGTGGTGCCCGAGAACAACAACAACAGCGGCACATCACCGGCCTTGATGGCGTGGAAGTAGCGGGCGGCGCCGGCGTCGAAGTCCCAGCTGCACGGCACCGACAGCTCGGCGGTCGTGCTGCCCGTGAACGACGACACCGTGGTCGCGGCGTGCGTCCACAGCAGCGGCGAGACAGTCTCTTTCCACCGCGCCGGCGCACCGAACAGGTCGATGAGCGCGGCTTGTTCGTCGGCCGCATAGCGCCGCCTTGCCGGGTCGATGCGCAGCTGCACGCGCAAGGCGATGGACTGCACCACCTCGTCGACGACGGCGTTCTGCACCGCCAGCGCAAACACCAGGGTCGGCTGGGCCGCGGGGGCCACGCCGGCAGCGCCGGTCACCTGAAAGCTCAGCCGCGGCACGCGCGCTCCAACAATCCGGCGACGTGGGCGGCGACGTCGGCGCGGGCTTGATCGCCGCCGTGCAGGCCCGTCCACGAGGTGCGCAGCAGGCCCGTCAAGGCCAGGGCGGCGTCGATGGGCACGAGCAGCTGCAGAATTTTTGCGTTGCGCACCACGAACAAAAACGCTTCGACGTCGATCGCCAACACGGAGACGTCGAGGCCGCAGTGGTCGAGGTCGAGCACGGCTTCGACGGTGCCGGCCGGGCTCGGGTAGCGGGCCACGGCCCCGCGCTTCGCATCGCGCACCACGTAGGCCAGCTCCACCGGCAGACCGAGCTGCGACCACACCGCGCTGGCGTCTTCGTCGACGACGACGACGCGACGGGGCACGCGCGTGCCCGGCGCGGTGCAGGCGCGGCACAGGCAGGTGAGCGCGCCGGCGAAAAAGACGTGGTCGTGGTCGGCGTCGAGGACGGCGCCGCAGACCTCGCAGCGCTCGACGCTCTGTGCGCTGGCGCTGCTCGTCCCGGCGAAGCGCCGCAGGGCGAGCAACCCGCGACCCACACCCAGCAAAGACGCGGTCGCTTCGCTCATGAGGCCCGCTTGCCGAGGGTGACGAGGCCGGCGGCGGCAGCCGCGGCGCTGCCGGTCAAGCGCACGGCGGCGGCGTCGGGGACGGCGGCCATCAAGGCTTCTTCGACGGCCGTGACCTGCGCGCCCGGTGAGTGCGGCGGCTGAAGCTCGATCTGCACCGAGACCACGGCGCCATCGGCGGTGTCGTCGACGGTGACAGCGACGACGCCGGCCAGGGTGCGCACGGCGGCGGTGGCGCGTTCGCGCAGCGGCGTCGGATGCAGGCCGTGCAACAGCAACACGCTCGTCAGCAGCGGATCGCGGCGGCAGGCGGCGCCGACGTCGATGGGCGCCCCGCTCTTGCCGTGCTGCGCGGGGTCGAGCAGGTCGAGCAGGCGCTTGAGGCCATCTCTGTGCAGGTCGAGCAGCAGGGCCACGACATCGCGCGATGCGACACGCGCTGCTGGATCCGACGACGACGCCAGCTGGGCCAACAGGCCCTCGAGACGCTGCATCTGCGCGTCGAGCCCGCTCACGGCTTGCGTCACGGCCTGCTCATCTTGATGGCCGAGGCGTCGAACGAGCCGTGCGCGCCCCAGGTCGGTGCGTGCTTGACCTCGATGACCTTCCCCTCGCCCACCATCATGTGGACGCCGCACGGCAGGCAGGGATCGAAGCTGCGCACGGTGCGCATGATGTCGATGCCCTTGAAATTGTCGGGGCCGTTTTCTTCAAAGATCGGGCTGTCTTGCACGGCGTCTTCGTAGGGGCCCGGCGTGCCGAACGAGTCGCGCGGCGAGGCGTTCCACGGCGTCGGCGGATACGGGTGGTAGTTGGCGATCTTGCCCTCTTTGATGACGAGGTGGTGGCTGAGCACGCCGCGCACGGCCTCGTGGAAGCCGACGCCGATGGCCTCGTCGGGCACCTTGAAGTCCTGCCAGACCTTGGTGTTGCCGGCGTGCAGCTCGGCCAGGGCCTTTTCGATGAAGTGGTAGGCGGCGGCGCAGGCGTAGGCCTGGAAGTAGCTGCGGGCCCGGTCGCGCTCGAGCGTGTTGCTCCAGCGCGGCACCTTCCAGTGCAGCTCGGTCTCGCCCATCGTCGCGGTCTTGGGCAGCGTGATCTTGACGCCGTCGCCGGTGGCTTTGACGTAGCCGATGTCGACGACGTTGGCCAAAGCCGTGACCCACAGGCGGGCCAGGGCGCCGCCGCCGGTGTCGAGGGCCAGGTGCTTGCCCTCGTGCAGATACCGGGGCGACATGACCCAGGTGTAGTCCTTGTCGAAGTCGCGCTTGGCCGGCTTCGGCGTCGTCGTCTGGTTCCACGGGTGGCGCTGGTCGATGGGATTTCCCAGCGGGTCTTCCTTCACAAAGGTCTCGCCGCCCTGCCAGTCCTCGTAGTGCGAGTGGCCCAGCAGAATGCGCAGAGCGAGGTTGATCTCGACGAGGTCGGTGGTGATGAGCTTGCCGTCGAGCACCACGCCCGGCGTGACGAACATCTTCTTGCCCCACTGGGCCATATTCTTGTACTGGAAATCACAGTGGTCCGGGTCTTGGAATGATCCCCAGCACCCCAGCTGAATACGCCGATTCCCGACCATCTCATAGCCGGGCAAAGCGTCGTAGAAGAAGTCGAACAGGTCGTCGTGCAGCGGCACCATCTTTTTGCAGAACTCGGCGTAGCGGGCCAGGCGCACGAGGTAGTCGGTGAACAGCTGGGGCGTGGGCACGGTGCCGACGCCGCCGGGGTAGATGGTGCTCGGGTGCGTGTGCCGCCCCTCCATCAGGCAGAACATCTCGCGCGTGTAGCGGGCGACGTGCAGCGCCTCTTTGTAGAGCGCGCCGGTGAACGGGTTCAGCGCGGTCATGATGTCGCCGATGGTGCGGTGGCCGTGCAGGGCCGAATGCGGCGCCAGCGTCGTCGTTGCCTTCTGCCAGACCCCGGGGTTGGTCGCCTTGACCATCTGCTCGCAGAAGTCCACGCCGACCAGGTTCTCCTGGTAGATGCAGTGGTCGAACATGTACTCGGCGGCCTCGCCGAGGTTCACGATCCATTCACCGAGGTGCGGTGGCTTCACGCCGTATGCCATGTTCTGGGCGTAACACGAGCAGGTCGCGTGATTGTCACCGCAGATACCGCAGATGCGGCTGGTGATGAAGTGCGCGTCGCGCGGGTCCTTACCCTTCATGAAGATCGAGTACCCGCGGAAGATCGAGCTCGTGCTCTTGCACTCGACAACTGTCTTCTGCTTGAAGTCGATCTTGGTGTAGATCCCGAGGCTGCCGACGATGCGGGTGATCGGGTCCCACGCCATCTCGGTCAGGCCGTTTGCGTCCTCGGTCATGCTGCTGGGTCTTGGAATGGTCGACGTCATCCCGCTGCCTCTCGGTCGTGTGCGGTGTGGGTGGGCGAGCTGGGTGTTACCAGGTGCGCTTGGCGCCAGTCGTCAGCGTCTTGCCGGGCGTGCGCCACTTCGGTTCCTTGTCCAGGGTCTTGGTCGTCACCTGGCGGAGCCGTCGCATCGTGTTGCCGTAGAGCCCGACCGTGGTCGTCGAGAGCTTGCCGCCCGGCGGCTCGTCCATGAATGGCATGAACTTGTCGGGGAAGCCCGGCATCGTGCACCCGATGCAGATGCCGCCGACATTGGGGCAACCGCCCATGCCGTTCATCCAGCCGCGCTTGGGGACGTTGCACTTCACCGTGGGGCCCCAGCACCCGAGCTTGACGATGCACTTGGGTGAGCCGTACTCAGTCGCGAAGTCGCCCTGCTCGTAATAGCCCGCCCGGTCACACCCCTCGTGCACGGTCTGTCCGAACAGCCAGGTCGGCCGCAGTGCCTCGTCCAGCGGGATCATCGGTGCCTGACCGGTGGCCATGTAGAGCAGGTAGGTCAGTGTCTCGGCCATGTTGTCAGGCTGCGCCGGGCACCCCGGCACGCAGACGATGGGGATGTCTGCCTTCGACTTCCAGTCCCAGCCGAGGTAGTCGGGCACGCCCATCGCGCCGGTCGGGTTGCCCTCCATGGCGTGGATCCCGCCGTAGGTCGCGCACGTACCGACCGCGACGATCGCGGTGGCCTTCGGCGCCAACCGATCCAGCCACTCACTGGTCGTCATCGGCTGCCCGGTCTCGGGGTTGTTTCCGAACCCGCACCAGTAGCCCTCGTCGTGGAGCTGCTCGTTGGGGATGGACCCCTCGACGACCAGCACAAAGGGCTCGAGCTCACCGCGATCGGCCTTGTGGAACCACTCGAGGAAGTCGTCCTGACCACCTTGGGGTCCGCACTCGAAGTCGATCAGCGGCCAGTGGACCGCGATCTGAGGCAGCCCCGGGAGGGCGCCGAGCGCGATCTCCTCGATGCTGGGCTGCGTGGCAGCGGTCAGCGAGACGGAGTCGCCGTCACAACTGAGTCCAGCATTGATCCACAGGACGTGGATGAGAGTTTCTTCCGCCTTCACTGCTTCGGCTGTGGGCATCTGCGCCGGCTCTCTAGGGGGCCGCCAAGTCCCCGTTCGGTTCACAGGTCGTC
>JBKJNL010000669.1:0-8307 GCA_046593615.1 Myxococcota bacterium
GCCTGGGCCGGCTGTGAGGCTCGCGCCGGTTGCGACGCCTGCGCCCGTGGTGGTCGCTGCTGCGGTGGCAAACGACGAAGAAGCGAAGGAGTCGGAGCCTCTGGCAGAGGCGAAGCCAAAGCCGAAGCCGAAGCCGACGACGAAGTCGACGCCGGCGACGAAGTCGAAGCCGGCGACGAAGCTGGCCTCGATGCCGCCGCCGCCGCCGAAGCCCGCGGGACCGCCGCCGCTGACGTCTGCGCTCATCAAAAGCGGCATTGAAAGTCGGCTTGGCAAGGCCTCTTCTTGCACCAACACGAACATCAAGAACGCGCCGGTGGGCTCGGGGCTGCTCGTTGACCATTGTCCGAGCTACAAGACCGTGCCTGGCGATCACCAGGTGGTGCTGACCGTGGCCCCTGACGGCAGCGTCACCGCCGCCCGCTTCTCCGACGACACCGCCGCGTCGCGCATCGGCGCCTGCACGCTGGAGTCGCTCAAGTCGTGGAAGCTGCCGGCCTTTGCCGCCGAGTCGCCGGTCGAGATCAACCAGCGGGTGTTGTTCGAGCCCTGCGTGCCCATCAATGGAAAGTGCATCTTTTAAAGACAAGAAAAGCCCCGGGTGTCGGGGCTGTTTTCTGGCGCCAGTCAGCTTGGCGGGCCGAGCCCTGGCTCTTCAGGCGCGCCGCGTCGACGTCGAGTGCTTCGTCGGCTTCGTCGGCTTCGTCCGCTTCGTCAGTCGTCTGTGTCTGGGTAGTGAAACGTGAAGCACGGCCCGCAGAGCGTGTGGCTCGTTTTCGGATCGGGCGCGCTCAGCAAGGCGGGGATGAAGCACCACTCCTCGGGCGACTCACCGCGCACGCGCCGGCAGTGCGCGCATTGGCGGATGACGCCGAGGGCGTCGCGATAGGGCTCGGCGGCGCTGGCCCCTTCTTCGTGGGGCCGCTCGATGCGCAGGGCGTTCGCGACGATCATTCCGCCGGCGCTCAGCGGGTACGCGACCATGTGGAAGAAGCGCTGCTGGGTGGGGCTCGAGCACTCGTAGGTGTGGCTCCAGGGCTTCTGGCTCGACCACGCTTGCGCGAAGCCCGCGCGATAGAAGGGCTGCAGCGGGTCGGGGATGCAGCCAAAGACCGAGCTGCCGATGACGGTGCGCGCGGGCTCGCCGCCGCCGTTGCCGGCGGAAAAGGCGTCCCAGGCGGGGTTTGTGTAGGCCAGTCGGCCTTCGGCGGTGAAGCCGTACACCGAGGCCGGAGCCGCTGCGTACAGATCCATCTGCTCGCGCGTGATCTGTCGCTGGAAGATGGGGTCGATCGACATGGAGTCTCCTCGGGCTCATCGCCGCAGCCTGAGAGAACCATCGGCAGCACGCGTCGGTGCTGAAGCGCGCCGCGAAACAAACGCGCCCGCCTGGGCCCGCGGGCCGGATCGGATCCGACAGCGGTTCGACCTCGATCGCCCGCCGCCGACCTGTCTGGGCCAGCGAGGCCGAGGCCGCTACTCGCTGACAGCGCCGAGCTTCGCGAGGTCGGCGGGCAGCGGCCCGGAGTGGGCAAAGGCAAACGTCGTCACGTCGGGACCGAGCCGGGTCACCAGCGCGTGCAGCGAAGCCACGCCCTGCGAGACATCATCGGAGAACGGGCCGGGCGGGGGCTTGATGTGGCCGTCGGAGGCGCCGGTGGCGGCGTCGCCGAAAAAGACGACGCCGTTTGCGACGTAGACCATCGACCCGGCGGTGTGGCCGGCAACGGCGATGGCCGTGATGGTGGCGGAGCCGACGACGACGTCTTCCTGGTCGCCGAGGGCGCGGGTGACGACCAGGCCGCTGGGCTTGTTGCCGACGAGGCGGGGCAGAAGCCCCCGAAATGGCGCGCCCGCGAGGGTCGGCAGCTCGCGCTGGCTGGCCGCAAGCATCGCGTTGGGGAACGCCCGAAGGATCGCCGCACAGCCGTGGGTGTGATCGGGGTGGGCGTGGGTCAGAAAAATGGCGTCGACGGTGAGCTGCCGCGACGACAGCGCCGCGAGCACAGCCGTGGCTTCGACGTCGTTGCCGCAGTCGATGAGGGCGACGTGCTGGTCGCCAACGGGGACGGCGTAGACGGCGACGTAGCCGTCTTTGATCAAGATCGCCGGCGCGCTGCTGCTGGCGGTGCTGCTGGCGGTGCTGGCGGCGAAGGGCCCGGTCTCGGGCATCGGTTGGTTGCCGCTGAACACCGAAGCCATCATGCCGGCGAAGCCGATGACGACGACAACGACGACGGCGACGACGGCGAGGGCGAGGCGCTTGACGATCTTCATGACCGCCCGCCTAACACGCCCCGCCGGCGTCGAGCCGTCCTACTTCCGGGGCGGGAGATTCTCCTTGGGCACCGTGTTCGAGCTCGAGCTCGCGGCCGCAGCAGCCGGCGCCGGGAACCCCTTGGCCCGCAGATAGGCGTCGATCTTCGGATCGCGGCCGCGAAAGGCCCGGTAGGCGTCAGCGGGATCAACTGTATTGCCGACGCTCATGATGTGGTCGACAAAACGCTTGGCGACGACCTTGTCGTAAGGGCCACCGGCCTCGGTAAAGGCCTCGAAGCCGTCGTGGGCGAGTACCTCTGACCACAGATAGCTGTAATAACCGGCGGAGTAGTCGTCACCACCAAAGACATGGCGAAACTGCGGTGTCCGGTGGCGCATGACAATCTGCGCGGGCATGCCGAGCGCCTTGAGCGTGTCGCGCTCAAAGGCGTTCGGGTCGATCTTCTGGCCCGCTGCGCCTGCGGTGGCGGCGGCGAGGTGCAGCTTCATGTCGACGAGGGCCGCGGCCATGTACTCGGTGACGTCGAAGCCGGTGTTGAAGGTCTGCGACTTCTTGATCTTCTCGATTAGCGCCGCCGGCATCGGCTCGCCTTTTGCGTTGGTCAGGAACTTGTTGAGGATCTCAGGCGTCGAGAGCCAGCTCTCGTTCACCTGCGAGGGGAACTCGACGAAGTCCGTCGCCGTCGCCGTGCCGGCCAGGCTCGGGTAGGTGACGTTGCTGCTCATGTCGTGCAGCGCGTGCCCGAACTCGTGGAACATGGTCACGGCGTCGTCGAAGCTCAACAGCACCGGCTCACCGGGCTTGCCCTTCACGAAGTTGGAGTTGTTCGAGCACAGCACACTGTGGCCGCCGTCGAGCCTGTCCTGCGTGCGGTAGCTCATCTCCCAGGCGCCGGAATTCTTTCCGGTGCGGGCGTAGGGGTCGAACCACCAGTAGGCGACGTGGGCGCCCTGGCGATCCTTGGCTTCATAGACGCTGACGTCGGGGTGGAAGACCGGCGCGTTGGTCACCGGCGAAAACGTCAGACCGTAGATCTGGCCGGCCTGCCAGAACATCGCCGCCCGCACCTTGTCGAGCTCGAGGTACGGCTTCACGTCGTTGGCATCGAGGTCGTACTTCGCCTTGCGCACCTTCTCGGCGTAGTAGCGGTAGTCCCAGGCCTCGATCTTGATCGTCTTGTGCGTGGGCGCTGCTTCTTTGTCGGCGAGCGCCTGCATGTCGCGCACTTCTTCGGCGACGCGGGCGATGGCCGACGGCCAGACCTGCATCATGAGCGCCATTGCCGTCTCGGGCGTCTTGGCCATCTTGTCGTCGAGGCGCCAGTGCGCGTGCGTGGTGAAGCCGAGCAGCTTCGCGCGCTCGGCCCGCAGCGCGAGGATCTCCGAGATGAGGGCGTTGTTGTCGTGGGCGTCGCCGTTGTCGCCGCGGTTGTAATAGGTGCGCCAGACCTGTTCGCGCAGGTCGCGGCGCTCGGCGTAGCTCAAGAACGGGTCCATCGAGCTGCGGGTGTTGGTGACTGCGTAGAGCTGCTCGCCCGACGGGCCTTTGCGCCCCTTCTCGTCGGCGGCCGCGGCGGCGCCGTCCTTGAACGACTGCGGCAGGCCGGCCAGGTCGGCCTCTTTGAAGAACAGCGCGGTGTCCTCGTCGGCCTGCAGGTTCTGGCCGAACTTCGCGAAGCGCGTGGCCAGCTGCTGGTTGATGTCGGCAACCTTGGCCTTGGCTTTTTCGTCGAGGCGGGCGCCGGCGCGCACGAAGTTGTTCCAGTAGAGCCAGGCCAGGCGCTGCTGCTCGGGCGACAGCCCCGATGACGATGACGACGACGATGACGACGACGATGACGACGACGACGACGAGGCGCCGCCCCGGGCCGTCATCTTGTAGACAGCCTCGACGCGCGCGAAGAGCCGGGCGTTCTGGAAGATGCTGTCTTGCAGCGCGGCGAGCCGGGGCTCGATGTCGTTCTGGATGGGCTTGAGCTCATCGGTCATCAGGTTCGAGGTCCAGACGCTCCACACGGCGCGCACGCGGGAGAGCTCTTGTCCCGATCGCTCGAGCGCGACGATGGTGTTGTCGAACGTCGCCGGCGTCGGGTCGTTGGCGATGGCCTCGATCTCTTTCAGATCGCTCTGGATGGCCGCGGCAAAGGCCGGCGTGAAATCGGCGGCCCGCACCTTGTGAAACGCCGGCCAGCCACCGTGCGGGCCGCTCCAGGCAGCGCCAAGCGCCGACGACGAAGACGCAGGAGACGACGACGAAGAAGACGACGCGGATGACGACGACACTTTGTTGGCTCCGGCGGGTCGGGTGGGGGCGGCGTGGGCGTGCACGCTGGCAGTGACGGCGGCGGCGACGACGACGAAGGAGAGAGGCTTCACGAAGCTCCAGGATCCAGGAAAAAAAAGCCGGAGCGGCGCCGGCGGACCACGACAGCAACGTCGGCGTCACTTTCGGTGTCGGTGTCGGTGTCGGGTCGAATCTGTCTGCGAGGTCTACAGCGCCTGCGGGGTCTACAGGGCGGTGGGCGCGATCAAACCGTGCACGAGGCCGAAGCCGCGCAAGAACGAGTCGACGTCTTTTTCGACGGGCTTGGCCATCAGCCGGCCGCCGAGGGTGTGGCAGGCGAAGCTGACGTCGACGGCGCGGGTGCCCTGGGTGGTGGTGAAGACAAAGGCGTGCGTGGGTGCGGTGCTGCAGCCGCGGGGCGGGGCTTTGACGCCGTCGTTGACCAGCTTGAGGGCCCGCGTGCGCTCGAGGCCCTTGAGCTCGAAGCGGCGACCGATGGCCGCGGTCACGCCGCCACACAGGCGACCCTCCTTGTCGAGCAACGGGCGGCAGGCCCCCGTCGTCGTCGCCCCCGTCGTCGCCCCCGTCGTCGCCCCCGTCGTGGTCGCAGCACCGTCGACGTTGAGCTCGTAGACATAGGCCGCCTGCACGAGGGCCGGGTCGACGGTTCCCACCAGCGGGGCGGCCAGAGCGAGGGCGAGAGCCGAGACGAGGGTGATGAGCTGCATGACGCCCCGGCACATCGACGGGTCGGCCGCATCGCACAACGGGTGCCGCCTTGTGCCAGGTCACGCCTCGACCCGACCTGTGTCGTGGACGTCGTGGCACCGCGCAGGGGCACAAGCGGATCCGGCGACGTCGTCGGCGTCGCGTCCGATGGTGCGGGCGATGGTGCAGGGCGCTTGCGGGAATTTTCGCCGGGGGACTAGCCTGCCGCGGCCGGCGCCTTTGCGACCGGAGGCAGGATAAAAAATGACCACGACGACCTTGAAGCCCATGGATGCACGAATCGCCGCCGAAAAGTCGGCCATCTGGCGCATCAATGGTGAAGACGACGAATTCACCGCCGCCGCCTTTAAGGACGCGGTCGTCCGCCACCTCAAGTACACCCTCGCCGAGCTGCCCAAGCACGTAGACTCCAAATGGGAGCCCTACCTCTCGCTGGCCCTGGCCGTCCGCGATCGCATGATTGCCAACTGGATTCGCACACAGCAGCGTTATTACGACACCGACGCCAAGCGCGTTTATTATATGTCTCTTGAGTTCTTGATGGGCCGGACCCTCGGCAACGCCATGACCAACCTCGGCGTCGTCGACGAATGCGGCCACGCCATGCAGGAGCTCGGCTACAGCCTCGAAGACCTGCGCCAGGCCGAGTGGGACGCCGGCCTCGGCAACGGCGGCCTCGGCCGCCTGGCGGCCTGCTTCCTCGACTCGATGGCGACGTTGCAGCTGCCCGCCTACGGCTACGGCATCCGCTACGAGTACGGCATCTTTCACCAGCGCATCGTCGACGGCCACCAGGTCGAGGTGCCCGACACCTGGCTCGAGTACGGCAACCCCTGGGAGATCCCGCGGCCCACCGACCTGTTCACAGTGAAGTTCTACGGCCGCGTCCAGCAGACCCGCGGCCAGGACGGCAACCTCGTCACCGGCTGGGTCGACACCGAAGACACCATGGCCATGCCCTACGACACGCCGATCCCCGGCTTCCAGAACGGCACGGTCAACACCTTGCGGCTGTGGGCGGCAAAGGCGTCGAAAGACTTCGACTTCAAGAACTTCAACGCCGGCGACTACCGCGGCGCCGTCGAACAGAAGATGCGTTCGGAGAACATCTCCAAGGTGCTCTACCCCAACGACAACAACCTCGAAGGCAAAGAGCTGCGCCTCAAGCAGGAGTACTTCTTTGTCTCGGCGACGCTGCAAGACGTGGTGCGCCGCTACAAGAAGCAGGTCCGCCTGCACGACGAAAAGATGAAGAAGACGGGTCAGGCGTCGTCGCCGTCGTCGGCCGCCGCGCCGCCGTTCCACAACTTCTCCGACAAGGTCGCGCTGCAGCTGAACGACACGCACCCGGCCCTGGCGGTGCCCGAGCTCATGCGCTTGTTGATGGACGTCGAAGGCCTCGGCTGGGACGACGCCTGGTCGATCACGCAGGCCACCTGCGGCTACACCAACCACACCGTCATGCCCGAGGCCCTCGAGCGTTGGACGGTGTCGTTGATGGGACGCGTGCTGCCCCGCCACCTGCAGCTCATCTACGAGATCAACGCCCGCTTCCTCGCCGAGGTGCGGGCCCACCTGGCGCGCAACCGCAGCGCTGGCAGTGCAGGCAGTGCAGGCAGTGCAGGCAGTGCCGAAAAGGCCACGGCCAGCGAAGACGCGCTGTGCCGCAAGATGTCGATCATCGAAGAGCCGACCCACCCCGGCGGCGAGCAAAAGGTGCGCATGGCCAACCTGGCCATCGTCGGCAGCCACTCCGTCAACGGCGTCGCCGCCCTGCACACCGAGATCCTGAAAGAGACGGTGTTCCCCGAGTTCGTCGCCCTGTGGCCGCACAAGTTCAACAACAAGACCAACGGCATCACCCAACGCCGCTGGCTGTTGAAGTCGAACCCGAAGCTGTCGACGCTCATCACCAGCAAGATCGGCGAAGAGTGGGTCACCGACCTTTTCGAGCTGAAGAAGCTCGTGCCGCTCGCCACCGACGCCGCCTTTCAGGAGCAGTGGCGCACCATCAAGCGCCAGAACAAAGAGCGCCTCGCCCAGGACATCACCGCGCAATACCGCAAGCGCGGCCAGACCATCATCATCAACCCTGATTCAATTTTTGATTGCCAGGTCAAGCGTCTTCATGAGTACAAGAGGCAGCTGCTGAACGCGCTGCACGCGATCACGCTCTACAACCGCATCAAAGACGATCCAAAGGCGCCGTTCACGCCGCGCACGATCCTGTTTTCGGGCAAGGCGGCGCCCGGCTACCACCAGGCCAAGCTGATCATCAAGCTGATCAACTCCATCGGTGACGTCGTCAACCGCGACAAAGACGTCGGCGACCGCCTGAAGGTCGTCTTCCTGGCCGACTACCGCGTCAGCCTGGCCGAGAAGATCTTTCCGGCCTCTGACCTGTCGGAGCAGATCTCCACCGCGGGCACCGAGGCCTCGGGCACAGGCAATATGAAATTTGCCCTCAACGGTGCCTTGACCATTGGTACGATGGATGGCGCCAACGTCGAGATCTGCGAAGAAGTAGGCGAAGACAACATCTTTATCTTTGGCCTGCTGACCGAAGAGGTCAGGGCGCTCAAGGCCAAGGGTTACTGGCCGCGCGACTTCGTGGCCCAGAACGCCGAGCTGCGGCGTGTGCTCGAGATGATCAGCGGCGGCGCGTTTTCACCCGATGAGAAAGACCTCTTCAAGCCGATCATCGACTCGCTGCTGCACCACGACGAGTACCTGCTGTGCGCCGACTACGCGGCCTACGTGGCCGCGCAGGACCGGGTGTCGCTGGCCTACAAAGACGTGCAGACGTGGACGCGCAAGTCGATCTTGAACGTCGCCAACATGGGCAAGTTCTCGACCGACCGCACCATCAGCGAGTACGCCAAAGACATCTGGAACGTGAAGCCCGTCAGGCTCTGATCGCGCGCAAGTCGTCGCTGGGCCGCCTTGCCGGGCGTTTGTCGTTCGGCCGGGCGGTCGTTAGACGGGTCGATGGCGTTCGCGGGTGTCTGGGAAAA
>JBKJNL010000705.1:0-15794 GCA_046593615.1 Myxococcota bacterium
CACGAGGCGCGTGGCCCGCAGGCCGGCTTCGTCGTCGTCGAGCACGATCAACGGGCGGGCGGCGGTGTGCAGACGCGCGCCGCGGGCCGAGCGCTCGAGGTAACCGCGCGCGGCCAACCCCTCGACGACGGCCGGCGGCGGCAGCCGCGTCGCCTTGCCCAGCACGTCGAGGGGCACGGCGATGGACAGCAGCGACAGCGTCCGCAAGATGCCCTGCGCTGCCGGCGACAGCGCCAACAACGAGGCCTCGGGCGCGCTGCCCACGTCCGAGACCGCGCCCATCGAGAGCTGCAGCAGGCGCCACGGTGATCCGCGGGCCTGGGCCGCCAGCGCTCTGGCTTCGGCGGTGACGACGTCGGGCTGCACCGCGTGCAGCAGCGCCGCCAGCTCATCGATCGACATCGGGCCGACGGCGACGGTTTGCGACAGCAGCGTCGGCTGGCGCGGGTCTTCGCGGCAGACGCACACCAGGCGCGATCGACGACAAGAGCGCTGGGCGACGGCCAGCAGGGCCACGAGCAGCGGCACGCCGGCGATGCGTTCGACGTCGTCGAGCACCAGCCACAAGCCGTGCTGCTCAAGCACCTGCACCAGCTGTTGCGCGGCCGCGGCGGGCTCGCCGGTGAGGGCCAGCGGCGTCGTTGGTGTGGGCAGCGGCAGGTGGGCAAAGGCCTGCGCCAGCGCCGCTGCGGGGTCGCTGCCGGCGGAGACGACGACGGTGTGGGCGTCGGCGCTCTGGTGCGCCGTGGCAAACACCTGCGCCACCAGCGCCGACTTGCCGACGCCCGAGAAGCCCCAGACAACCGTGACCGCGGCCCGCGTGATCGACGACGCCAGCCGCTCGCGCTCGGCGGCGCGTCCGACGAACAGCGGCGGCGGGTTCGGCAACCGCAAGAACAGCGGCACATCAACCATCAGACACCCACCACACGACGCCCGCGGCGCCGGCGACGACGACAGCGGCGGCGCTGGCGATGAGCAGGAGCTGTCCCGTGGCGACGGCGTCGTTGTAGCCGCGGGCGCTGTAGCTGCCGCGGTCGTTGCGGTCGGGGGCGACGCTCCAGGCGCCGAGGCCGGTGGCCGCGGCGGTCGTGACGGCGACGATGGCCACGCCGGCGGCGACGGGTCCGGTGAGCGCCGGCGCCCTCGCGTTTCCCTCGCGCCCCTCGAGCCCACCGGTCCCACCGCGCCCCTCGAGCCCCTCGAGCTCAGCAACATCGACGACGACGATGGCGGCTGCGGGGACGATGACGGCCCGGTCCCGCCCGCCCGCGCGCGCGACGAGATGTGGGCCGGCCGGCAGGTCGAGGCGCAGCGGCGCCGGGCCGCGGGCGGTGCCGTCGACGATGACATCGACGACGTTGACGGCGTCGCCACCAGCGGAGGCGCCCCCATCAGAGCGGGTGGTGACCTCGAGGATGCCGCTGACAGCGCCGGTGCCGAGCACGGCGACCACCAGGGCCCGCAGGCCGGCCTGCTCTTCGGCGGCGGTGGCGCCGAGGGGTGCGTCGACGGTGCGCACGGCGCGGCCGCTGGCGCAGTCGACCAGGGCCAGCGTGGCCTGCCGGGGCACCACGACGGCGGCGGCGTCGACGTCGCGGCTGATGACCCGGCTGACGAGGGCGAAGTCGAGCCCGCCATAGGCGCCGAGGCGGGCGGCGCAGTCGACGGTGCTGGCATCGCAAGAGAGGCCGTTGGCCGCGGCGCTGTCGATGAGGCGCGCCAGCTCACTCTTGTTGACGACGCGCACGGTGTCGACGTCGGCCACGGCGCTGCGCAGCACCTCGGCGACCTCGGCGATGTCGGCGGCATCGGCGCTCGCCACGGACGGGGGCATGACGGCGACGCGCGGGGTCGCGGCCAGCAGCAGCAGCGGCAGGGAGAGCGCGCTCAGCGGCAGAAGTCGTCCTGACCGGCGGGGGCGATCACGCACTCGACGGGACACACGCGGCGCACGGTGGCCGGACCGGGTCCGTTGCAGCGGTAGAGGGTCTTGGGCTCGCCGCCGCTCACCTTGTCGCCGTCGCAGTAGTCGCCGACCACGGCGTTGTTGGCGCAGATCGGGTTGGGTGCTTCGCCTTCGCCCTCGCCCTCGCCGACCGCTTCGCCTTCGCCTTCGCCCTCGCCCTCGCCTTCGCCTTCGCCTTCGGCGACGGCTTCGCCCTCGCCTTCGCCGACCTCTTCGTCCTCGCCCTCGCCGACCGCTTCGCCCTCGCCAGCAGCGTCGTCGGCGCAGAAGCCCGAGGCCGCGCACACGAGCGGCGCTGGGCACGGGCTCTGGTCGTCGCAGGCGACGTCGCCGGCGAACAGCGCGCACGCACCGGGAGCGACGGCCGCGCTCGTGGCCAGCGCGGCGATCGCCAGGGGGCGCAGCCGGGTCCCGAGCGGGGTCGTCAGCAGGGTCGTCAGCAAGGTCGTCACGCTCGCAAGCTAGCGCGCCGCTGAACGGCACAGGCCCCCAGACCCGGCGAAATTCGCGGGGCAGGGGGCCTGGCCGGGCGCCATCAGTTGTGGGCGTTGAACAGGTTGCGGATGGCGGTCTTCTGCGACGACGACGCCTGGTAGAAACCGTAGCTGCTGTTGCTGACGAGGCCGTTTCGGCCGCTGAGCCACGAGCTGACCTGGCTGCGCAGCGACGACTTCATGGGCACGCCGACGTAGATGGCGTGGATGTGGCGCAGCTCGCTCGACGGCCAGCCGTCGTGGCCGGGGTTGCGGAAAAACGCCGCGAAGCCGTTGTTGCTCAGGCGGCCGAGCAGGGCCCGCACCTGGCTGTCCGAGAGGCCGCTGGTGCGCAGGTCGACGGCGGCCGAGTAGGGGTGTCCGCCGATGGTGCCGTCTCGGGCGTGGGTGCCAGCCGACGCCGCCGCGCTGCCGATGGTCTGCATGATCGAGCCGCTGCCGATGCCGGCGCAGCGCAGGTGGTCCGACGCTTTGGGGGCCAGGCCCCAGGCCAGCGAGGCCATGTGCGGGCAGTCGGAGACGGCACCGTCGTCGCCGTCACCGCCGCTGCTGGCGCTGCAGAAGTCATCGCGGCCGGCGGCGGCGACGGTGCAGGTGCCGCTGCAGTCTTCGACCAGGCGGGCCGGGCCAGGACCCGAGCAGCGGTAGAGGCGGTCGGCGCGTCCGTGGCTGACCTTGTCGCCGCCGCAGTAGGCGCCGGTGCGCGCGTCGCTGTCGCAGGTCGGGGCAGCGGCGCGGCAGAAGTCGTCGCTGCCCGCGGCGGCGACGTGGCAGCCGTTGGCGCAGGCGCGCACGACGGTGGCCCGGCCGGGACCGCGGCAGCTGTAGAGGGTGTTGCTGCGGCCGTGGCTGACCTTGTCGCCGCCGCAGTACTCGCCGCTGCCGGCGTCGCCGTCGCAGGTGGGGGCGGTGGCGCGGCAGAAGTCGTCTTCGCCTGCGGGGGCGACGTGGCACTCGCCGGCGCAGGCGTTCTCGACGGTGGCCATGCCGGGTCCGCGGCAGGCGTAGAGGGTGTTGCGGTCGCCGTGGCTGACCTTGTCGCCGCCGCAGTAGCGGCCGGTGTGGGCGTCTGCGTCGCAGGTCGGGCGCGTGCTCATCGCCGAGAACGGGTGGCTCTCGTCGTCGTGGTCGCCGCCGTCGCCGTCGCCGGTCTCGGGATCGAGCACCACCACGCCGTCGTCTTCGGCGGGCAGCACGGTGTCGTCTGCGCCATCGCCTTCGTTGTCGGGGACCGCTTCGTCGTTGGCGCCGTCCGCGGAGTCGGGCTCGACGCTCTGGCCAAAGGTCTCGTCGGCCGCAGCGGTGACGCCGCCGGACGAACCGCCGCAGGCCGCGAGCGCAGCGCAGGCGAGGGCGATGACGACGGTGGCGCAATGGATCTTCGGCATGACGAGCCTCCGGGTTGGTGTTCTCAGACCAGTGTCGGGCGGCGCGGCGGGCCGATCGCGGGTCCGCTGGTGTCGCCTGGTGTCGTGGCCGGAGTCTCCGGTGTCGCCGCTTCCTGCTGCCCCTGTCTGTCTGTCTGTCTGCCTCCCGACTGTTTGAGCCCGACGGTGCGGCCCCAGCCGGCCACGGTGAGGCGTGGAGACGGAGCAGCGCTTGGCTGTCAACGTCGCCGCCCGCGACAGGCGAACCTCGAGGTGCGGCAGCGCTTTCTTGTTCGTCGTTGTGCGCAGCGCCGCTGGTCCATTTGCGCAACGCGCCGGTCGGCGCCGGGGAATGAAGGGCGCCGGCAGCGTCGGCACGGGCCGTGCGTTGCCGGGCTCATGAACACGAACACCAGCACCGACCCCAGCAGCGCAAACCACAGCGCACACCAACGCGCACACAACGCAGCGACGTTGTCGTCGACCTCGTCATCGTCATCGTCGTCGACCCGCCGCGATCTCCTGGGGCTGACCGAAGGCGCCGGCTCGCCCGCGGCCCACCCGAACCTGCTGGTGCGCTGGTTCATCCAATACAACCCGCTGTTCACCGCCAGCGCGCTGTGCGTGCTCGGTGGCGTGCTGTTGTTGTCAAAGGCCCTGTGCGCCGCCGGCAACGACGACGCCAACGTGCTGTTGACGCTGGTGCTCGAGGCCTACCAGGGACTCGTCATCGGTGTGGCCGCGCTGCTGTACCGGCGCCTGCTCGAGCGTCGTCCGGCGGTGTTCCTGGGCATCATCGCTCTGGTCTTTCTCGTCGATCCCACCTTGCAGCTGAGCGCCCTCGCCGGCGAAGAAGCCGTCGTCGCCACCGTGCTGTGGGTGGTCGGGTTCGGCGTCAAGCTGCATGCCCTGGCCTGGGCCTTTCGCCTGCGCCTGTCGTGGTCGGCGCGCGTGCTGCCCATCGGCGCCGCCACCGTCATCGCCCTCGTGCCCGGCCTGCGGCTCGCCGGCGTCGGCGACGATGTGTTGCCGATCCTGCTGGCCGCCTGTGTCTTCGTCATCGGCGCCACCGCCGGCGCGGCCCGCATGACCGTCGAGTCGCGCCAGGCCCTCGGCGACGACGGCGAGGTGGTGTTCGCGCGCATCAAGAACGCGGCGGTGGCCATCGGCGTCGCCGGCGTCCTCTACCAGTCGATCAACGCCGTGTTGGCCATCGGGCCGCAGGCGCTGCTGCCGGCCATCGCCGCCGGACTGCTCGTCGTCGTGCTCTTCACCCGAAACGAAGCCGTGCTGTGGGCCTGCGTGCTGCTGAGCCTCATCGGCTTTGTGACCCAGCCGGGCCACCACGGCGCCCTGCCGTTGGGCCTGCCGCTCGTGTGCGCCGCGCTGTTGTGGGCCGCGCGCAACCACGCGCCCCGCGTGCTCGCCGTCGCCGTCCTCGTCGGCCTCACCGCCGTCTGGATCTCGGGTCCGGCGTTTCGCACCGTGCCCGTCGGCGCCGTCGTCGTCGTCATCGCCTCGCTGCCCCTGGCCTGGGCCCTGTGGCACCGCCGCGGCTGGTCGTGCGGCGCGGTGCTCGTGGCCGTCAACGCCAAAGCCGCCGCCGCCGTCGGACTGACCTCGCTGGCGCCGTCGGGTCCGCTGCAGTGGGGCGTCGTCCTCGTCGGTGCCGGCTTCGTCTTGTTGCCGGTCGGTGCGCTGTTGCACCGCAAGCTCAGCCGCTTCGTCGCCGCCGAGCTGGCGCGCGCCGACGCCGAAGCCGCCCTCGCGGTGCACGGGGCCGAGCTCGGGGCCGAGCCCGGCGCGTCGACGTCGGCGATGGCCATGGCCTCGACGTAGCGTAGGCGCAGCGCAGGCGCAGCCGTCGTCGTCGTCGTCGTCGGCGGGTCGCTGGCTCGCTCGCTAGAGCTCGATCTGCAGGCGAAGCCAGACCGCGCGCCCCGGTTGATCGACGAAGAACCGCAGCAGGCTCAAGCTGTCGCGGTACGGCGTGTCGAGCAGGTTGTCGCCGTCGAGCCGCACGTGCACCAGAAACGGCGACAGCGGCAGCGTCGTCGACGCCGACGCACCCACGAGCACGACGCCGTCGGGGGGCGGCGCGAAGTCGGAGCGCGCGTCGCTGCGCTGCTGTCGGGCGATGCCGGTGGCGCTCACCGACAGCCGCAGGTCTTGGAAGAGCGCCAGGTCGCCGAGGTTGGACGACAGCGAGAGGCGCCCGCGCGGCGGGGGGACGAACGGCAGATAGCCCCCCGTCGTCAGGTCCAGGCCATTGACGAAGCTGCCGCTGGCGGCGGCAGAGAACAGGGCGTCTTTGAAAGCCACGACGGCGAGGTCGGCGCCGACGAAGCGGGCGTCGACGGCGCGGTACGAGAATCGCGGAAACGCACCGCTGGCGACCACGGTGACGGCGGGCTGGCCGCCCTCGAAGTCGGGGCCAAAGACGATGTAGTCGTCGACGTCGGCGACAAAGGCCGCGGCGTCGACGTCGACCCACGGCAACGACAGCGCCGCCGACGCCGTCGCCTGCCGCGTCGTCTCGGGCCCGAGCCGCGCGTCGCCGAGGCCAAAGACCGGCAAGCTGGGCGCGCGGCCCCCGAGGTAGAGCTCGTCGGCGTCGGGGAAGCGCGTCGCCGACGACAGGTCGAGCGACAAGGTCAGCGCCTGCGGGAAGCGCGGCAGATCGATTTTCCAGCGGGCTCCGACGGTGCCGGTGGCGGCCCGGTAGCTCGTGTCGCAGCGCACGCCTGCGACGCCTGCGACCTCGCCGGCGACGTCGCAAGCGTTTGCGTCGACCTGGCCGCGGCGCACGAGCGAAGCGTGGGCCTGGGGCCCGAGCACGGCGGTCTGCAGCAGGCCGTCGACGCGGGCGCCGGCTTCGACATCGACGTCGCCGAGGACGACGTCGTCGAAGGTCAGCCGCTCGAGGGCGAACACGCCGCCGCTCTCGCGCTCGTAGCCGGGCACCAACAACAAGCCGGTGAATTGATGACGCTGCACATCGGCATGCAGGCCGGCTTCGCCGTTCACCCGGGCGCCGCTCGTCAGGGGCACCGTGCGGTGCGCGAACACCGCGTCGACGCCGTGGGTGACGAGGTCGAAGGTGTATTGCGGCCCCTTCGTCGCCTGCCGCACCTGATCGAACTCCAGGCGCAGGTCGCGCTGCAGCGTGTAGCTCAGCGTCATGCGGCCGGCGTCGACGACGTCGGTGGCGACGCGGGCCAGCAGCAGGTCGTGGGTCACCTCCTGGCGGGGTCGCTCGATGTCGTAGGTCGTCAACCAGGCGCCGGACTGCGGCGGCGCTGTCTTCGAGCGCGCCAGCGCGGCGAGCACCTCGGGCGTCGCCGCCAGCTGGCAGAAGCAGACGCCGAGCACCGCGTGGTAGCGACGAACCGACAACGACACGTCGACGTCGTGGCCAAAGACGTCACCGCCGTAGCCGACGGTGGCGCCGACGTTGCCGACCTCGCTGCCGGTGTTGCCGAGCACATAGTCGGGCGTCGACGCCGCCGCGGCCTTTTGCAGGTTGGCCTCGACGCGCAGGGCGAGGCCCGGCAGGAAGCTGGCGCCGGCGTCGACGCGGCCGGCGATGGCCCCCTGCAGGCCATTGAGGCCGCCGACGACGTCGAGGCGGCCGTTGACGCCGGGGGTTGTGCGCAGCGGTCCGGGGTCGAGCAGCACCGCGCCGCCGACGGCGTCGGGGCCGTAGCGAACGCCGCTCGGGCCGCTGACGACCGTGACCTGCTCGGCGCCGAAGGGATCGACCTCGGGCGCATGGTCGAGCCCCCAGTCCTGCGCCTCGTGGCGCACGCCGTCGTCGAGCAGCAGCAGCCGACGTCCGAATTGCCCGTGCAAGACCGGCTTCTTGGCCTGCGGCCCGCTGTCGAGGATGGCCACGCCGGGGACGTCGGCGATGGCCTCGGCGAGGGGCTCACCGCGCGAGCCCCGCAGCGCCTGCTGGTCGAGCACCACCGCTGGTCGCATGCGGTCGTCGTCGTAGGCGACGACGGCGCCGTGGATGATCAGCTCGTGCCCGCCGGCGGGCGACAGCTGCACGACAAAGCTGCGCTCGACGCCAGCGACCAGCTCGACGTCGATCAAGGCGGGCTCGTAGCCAGAGGTCGAAAAAGCCAGGCGCCAGCCGCCGGGAGCAAGGTCGGCCATCACAAAGGCACCGTCGTCGTCGGAGACGCTCTCGCGCTCGGCGCCGCCGCTGCTGGCGCTGCGCGCGGTCCGGGCGGTGGCGACAACGTCGACCCCGAGGATCGGCAGCCCGCTGCCGGTCTCGCGCACCCGGCCCCGCAGCGAAGCCGTGCCCGGCGCATTCCCTGGAGTCGTCGTTGGCGTCATCGTCGGCGGGCTCGTTGGCGTCGTCGTTGAATCCGGGGGCGGCAGCGGCTCCGGCGGGGCGAAGCCCAGGTGCCAATCGACGGCCACCGGCAACGGCACGTCGCAGCGCTCGCGGCCGCCATCGCGGCCATCGGGCGTGTCGAGGCAGAAGCGCGCCGGCGTGAATCGAAAGGTCGTGGCCGCGCCGAGCGCCGCCCAGGCGAGCGCGCCATCAGGCGCAGAGATGACATCGACGTGGTCGACGTCGCCGTGGTCGTCGATGACGATGTGCAGGACGACGTCACCGCCGATGCCCGCGGCCACAAGCTCCGGCGGATACAGCGGGTCGTCGCCCGACAGCAGCGCCGGCGGGGCCGTGAGGCGCGGCGGCGCGGCCGAGGCCGTGAGTGAACAGAGCGAGATGCCGAACATGACGCCGACCACGACCATTGCCGTCATGCCCTGCGTCGCTCCCGCTCGTGCCCGGTCGCTCATTCGACGGTCGCTCATTCGACGGTGAGCGGGAACGTGACCGAGGCGTCGGTGGTGCCACCGATCGCGGCCTCACCGCCGTCTTTGAAGTCGGCGGCGGCCGTGTCGGTCTTCACCGCGACGCCGTTCTCGATTGGCATGTGCCGCAGCACCACCCGCAGCTCGGCGTCACCGACGGCGTCGGTGACGATGTTGCTCTCGAGCCCCACCGGCAGGCCGTTGTCGTCGCTGTCGGCATAGGCGTGGGTGACGAGGGCGCCGGCCGCGTCGGAGGCGGGGCCAACGACGCCGCTGCCAGAGATGAAGACCTGGTGGTCGACGGCTTCGCCGCGGACCTCGTCGGTGATGTCTTCGTCGGGGTTGGCGAGCTTGTTGGCAAACGACACCGCGAGGTCGTAGTCGTTGGCGTCGGCGAGGACGACGTCGTCGACGATGGGGTCGCCGTCGTTTTCGGGGTCGTCAAAGGCAAAGACCAGGGCGTCGCCGCCACCTTGCGGTGCGAACGTCAGGGTCACGGTGGTGATGACCTCGTTGTCGTTGTCGCCCTCGTCCGGGGTGACCGCGGGGCAGGCGGTGAGCACGGTGAGCACGGTGAGCACGAGCGAAGACAGCGAGATCGCGGACAGCAAACGGGACATGAAGACCTCGAGCGACCCGCGAGGCGGGCGCAACACGGCACAAAAACAAAGGAGACGCGCGGCACCAGGGCCGGCAGACACAGCGCAGGCAGACCGCGGTCGCTCGAAAACGCCCAGCAGCCCCCAACAGGCGGCTGCGCGTCTCGCGCGTCTGGCCAGAGGCACCGCGGTCAGGTCGTGGGCGGTGAGGTCTTCGGGGCGACGTCGAGGATGGCGCGGACGACCACGCCGTCGCTCGGCAGCAGCCCGTCGGTCAGGGCGGCGATGACAACGACGTCGGCGTCGACCTCGGCGACGCCGCCGTCGACCGCGGGGACATTGCTGATGGAAAAAGCGATGACGCAGTGGTCGTCGCCGGCGTGATCCGCGGCTTCTTCACTGCCGACGGCGGCGGTGACGTCGACGGTGCGCTCGTGTGAGCCGCTCGCATCGACGGCTGCCGTGTCAGCCGCTCGGGCAACGCCCGCAGCGCCGACATCGACCAGCTCGCCATGCTCGGCGCAGCGTTCGTGGCGGACGACCCCCATGTGCACGAGCGCGGTGCCCTGCCCGACCAGCGCCAACACGAGCGCGGTGGTGGACAGCAGGCCTTGCAGACGACTCACGTCGCCACTGTGGACGAAGCGCACCCGAGCGGCAAGGCGAACGACGGCACGGCAAGGCAAGCCGAATCCCCCAACGAGAGCGCGTGCCCGCCGACCGGGGTGGCAGGGATGCGCTCCCGTCGGGGTTCTGGTATCCGGCGAGCCGATCTTTCTGAAATCCGCCCGCGGCGAGAGGATATACTGAATGGCCAAGTCGATCTACGAGCTGTTCCAGAACTGTGTTGCGTCACGCAAAGACCGCGTGGCTGCTCAGTACAAATCAGGTGGCGCCTGGCGCGACGTGACCTGGACCGAGATGGACAAGACCAGCAAGCAGCTGGCCGCGGCGCTGGTGAAGCACGGCGTGCAGCCAAAAGAGATGGTCTCGATCATCGCCAACACGCGGCTCGAGTGGATCTTGTCGGACCTCGGCATCCAGGGCGCCGGCGCCACCACGGTGCCGGTCTACCAGTCGTCGACCCCTGACGATTCCTCGTTCATCTTGAACGACGCCGGCGTCGTCGCTGCCTTTGTCGAGGACGACACGCAGTTGAAGAAGCTGCGCGGCATTCGCGCCGACACGCCGAAGCTGAAGAAGATCATCGCCATGACCGGCACCCCCGACAGCTCGGGGCTCGAGCTCACCTGGGACGCCTTTTTGAAAGAGGGCGAGGAGTACCTGAAGACCCACGAAGCCGACATCAAGGCGCGCTCGTCGGGCCTGACTCCCGATGACCTGCTGACCCTCATCTACACGTCGGGCACCACCGGCCGGCCCAAGGGCGCCATGCTCACGCATGACAACATGCTCTATGAGGCCGAGGCCATTCACAAGATTGGGTTGATCGGCCCCGACGATATCCAGTATCTGTTTTTGCCCATGGCCCACGTGTTCGCCAAGGTGCTCGAGACCATCTGGTTCCAGGAGGGTCACGTCATGGCCTTCTGGAGCGGCGACCAGAAGAAGATCATCGACGAGCTCTCCGAGGTCCGCCCGACGATGATGTGCTCGGTGCCGCGCATCTTTGAAAAGGTGCACGCCAAGGTCATGGGCGACACCGCCAACGCCCCCGGCCTGGCCGGCAAGATCGGCCGCTGGGGCCTCGCCCAGGGCGACCAGGCGGCAAAGGCCGAGCAGCAGGGCGCGAAGCCCGGCGGCCTGCCCTGGGCCATCGCCCAGAAGCTGGTGTTCACCAAAGTGAAAGACAAGCTCGCGGCCCGCTTCGGCGGTCGCCTGCGCTTCTTCGTCTCCGGCGGCGCGCCGCTCGGCAAAGACGTCGCCTACTTCTTCAAATACGCCGGCGTCACCATCTGCGAGGGCTTCGGCCTGACCGAGACCTCGGCGGCTTCGGCGGTGATGCTGCCCAGCGACGTGCGCATCGGCTTTGTCGGCCGGGCGCTCCCCGGCACCGAGTTCAAGGTCGCCAGCGACGGCGAGCTCTTGATCCGCGGCCGCGGCGTGATGAAGGGCTACTGGAATCGCGCCGAAGCCACCGCCGAAGCCATCGACGCCGACAAGTGGTTCCACACCGGCGACATCGGCCTCGTCGACAAAGACGGCTTCATCAAGATCACCGACCGCAAGAAAGACATCATCGTCACCGCCGGCGGCAAGAACGTGGCGCCGCAGAACCTCGAGAACCTCATCAAGTCGAAGTCGCCGTTGATCTCGCAGGTCGTCGTGCACGGCGACAAGCGCAAGTACCTCTCGGCGCTCATCACCCTCGACGAAGAGAACGTGAAGAACTTTGCCAAGCAGAAGGGCCTCGCCGGCGAATACCCCGGGCTGACCCAGAGCCAGGCTGTGAACGAGGCGATGGCGGCGACGTTCAAGGAAGTGAACTCGATCCTGGCGTCGTACGAGACCGTGAAGAAGTTCAAGATCCTCGATCACGACTTCACGATCGGCGACCGCCCCGAAGAGAAAGACCGCCCCGGCGCCGGCCTCATCACCCCGTCGATGAAGCTCAAGCGCAAGGCCGTGAACGAGCGCTACAAAGACGTGTTCGACGGCTTCTACGCCGACGGCGGCGGCGCCGACTGACCCGGGCTGGTGTCACAAGATCCGGCAGACGCCCTCCTCGTGGAGGGCGTCTGCTTTTTGTGCCCATCCAACGGGCTTCGCCCTCATCGCCGCGCTCGGGTGGCGGGTCTTCCGCCTCATCCGGATCAGCCCGCGGCGCCCGCGGTCGCTGGCAACGTGAAGTAGAAGGTCGCACCGGCCCCGGGATCGCTCTCGGCCCAGACGCGTCCGCCGTGCGCCTCGACCAGGCCCTTGACGATGTAGAGCCCGAGGCCGGACCCCGCGCTGCCCCCGCGGCGGGACTGCCAGTAGCGGTCAAAGATGTGCGCGAGCTCGGCGGCGGCGATGCCGGGGCCGGTGTCGCTCACGACGAAGCGAACCCAGGCTCCGGCGCGGCTGACGGTGAGCGTGACTGCACCCTCGGCGGGGGTGAACTTGATTGCGTTGCCCACGAGGTTCGAGAGCACCTGGAACATGCGCTCGCGGTCGGCATCCACCTGAGCCTTGCCGTCGCCGCTCCAGGTCAGCTTCACCTTCTTGGCATCGGCGATGGGCAGCAAGGTGAGGAACGCGTCGGCGATGAGCGCGTCGGCTGTCGCTGACTCCGGCCTGACCTCAAAGCGGCCGGCCTCGATCTTGGCGAGGTCGAGCAGGTTGTGGATGAGGCCCTGCATCACAGACACCGAGCGTCGGATGCGCGCAAGGGTCTGGCTGCCGAGGGTCAGGTCGGCCACCATCGGCTCGAGGACCATGACGCTCAAGCCCATCACCTGCAGCGGGTTCTTCAGATCGTGGGACAGCACGGCAACCATCTCATCACGGTGGAGCACGGCCCTCTCGGCCCGAACGATCTGCTTCTCGAGGTCGAGCTCGAGGGCCCGCCGCCGCAGGTTCCCGACGGCATCGAGGGTGACGCGCGACCAGGGGCGCGCTTTTCCGCGCAGCACCTGCTTCCAGGCCTGAAACGAATGGCGCGGATGCAGGCGGGTGGCTGGCTCGCCCTCCACCGCCTTTGCCGGATCCCCTGCCCAACGGACGGTCTGAACCACCTCGGGGCGAAACCACAGCACCCGTGACGGGGTGGCGCCCGGCAACGTCATGGCCAGCACGCCGCTCGCCACGTCGGAATAGGCCGCGGCTGCGGGGTACTGAGCGCTCAAGAAGTCGGTGTGGAACACCCCGTCCACGGCTGCGACGTCGAGGAAGCCCAGCACCCCGGCCACCTGCGCGGGCGTGGGCGTGGCCCCGACGGTGTCGAAGCTCGTGCTTGTGCAGACGGCCACACCGCTGGCGTCGGCGAGCTTGAGCAACGCTTCGCCGCGCTCGACGAACGTGGCCATCAGGTCGGCTCCGGGTGCGCCCATCCACTCGGCGAGCATCACCTCGACACCCTGAAGGCGCTCTCTGGCTCGACGGTTGTCGATCTCTTCCTGGGCCGCGGTCTGCATCGCCACAATCCGCCCGATCACTTCGCAGGCCGCGCGCGCCGCAAAGCTCACGCGATGCGGGGAGCGGTGATGGCAAGCGATCAGCCCCCACAGGGACTCGCTGCGCACAAGCGACACGCTCATGGATGCCGCGACGCCCATGTTGCGCAGGTACTCGAGGTGCACAGGCGACACGCTGCGCAGGCTGGCGAACGTCATGTCGAGTGGCGCGCCTGTGTCGGGCCGGAGCGCAGGCAGCAGGGGAACCGGGGTGTAGTTGGCGTCGGGGATCAGCCGCGACCAATTGCGCAGGTACATCTCACGCGCCTGTCGCGGGATGTCCGAGGCGGGGAAGCGCAGCCCCCGATAGGAGTCGACGCCGGCACCCAGGGCCTCCGCCAACACATCTCCGTGCCCCTCGTCGTCGAACCAATAGAACATCACCCGGTCGAAGCCCGTGAGCGCGCGGATGGATTCGACCGCGATGATCCGCAGCTCGCTCACGCTGTTGGTGCGTTGCAGCTGCGCCAACGCGCGTCGCAACCCCAGGTCGGTGTTGGCGGCGACCGACACATCGCGCTCGATCTCGAGGATCACGGTGCCCGCCGAGCGGTGCACCTGCGCGTGGCATCCGACCCCCTTGACCACGATCGCAAACGCATCACCGGACGTCTCGCCCGCCGTGGCGAGCATGGGGAGCAACACGTCGCGCTCCTCGGCGCCCAACAGCGTCCCGAGCGGTTGCCCGAGAACCTCTGCGGGCGTCAATGCGAGAAACGCGTCGACGTTGGCGCTGACCTGCAGGACGTTGAAGGTCTTCGGGTCGAGGGCGAGGAGCACGCCATGAGGCTGGACAGAACCGGGGACGTGGATCGGCTCGTCCTCACAGCGCTGGAGGATGTCGTCGGTCATCGCGCCACGCGCAGCCAGCGCGTCAAGGTGTCAAACGTCGCGACCGCGGCTTCTACGGCGGCCTGGATGTCGAGGTCCGCCGCGCCGTCCACGTGCCCGCCGAAGCGTCGCCACATCTCGCCGGTCGCCGGGCCGTAACCACCGAAGAACGCGGCGCCGCTCGTGAGGCCGATGCCGAGCTGGGCGTCGAGGTGCCGAGAGATGACCTGTCCTCCAAGTGTCTGGCCTTCGAGCACATAGAGCACGCCCAGCGCATGCGAGGGGCTCTTGAGCTCCGGCACCTGGTCACAGCGCGGCAGCGCGGCGATCTGCGCCGGGCTCCGCCCCAGGGCGGCAAGATCGCGCACGAGCAAGGGGACCTTGGCCCGCTGAGCGATGGCGAGGTCGGCACCGTGCGCCGCGATGGCGTCTGCGAGCCGGGGCTCGAGGACGACGTAGAAACCGTAGAACGCACCGACCAGCTGCGCATACGAGGTCAGGGCGAGCCCGCTGTCAAAGGCCGGCATCGCGCGCTCCACCACGGCGTGCGCGTCGCGTGTCGCCTCGCGCAGCTGCTTCATCGGGGTGACAGTCACAGCGTTGTGGCCGGCGGTGAGGTCAACGCCGGCACGGGGCTGTCGGTCAGACAGGGTGTTCACAGACACGTTCCTTTGATTTGGGATCCGTCGAGGATCGGGACCGTGGACTTCGGGCATCCGTGGCGACGACACCGGTGTCAAATGGGTCGCCAGCCACCTCCACGCCGTCAGGACCGGCGCAAGTCACAAGCTGGAACAGCCAGGGTGCGCCGGCGACCGTCCATCGACAGCCCGACGCGCTCGGCGTCCGCAGAGGCGGGCGCCGGCGTTCCCGACGCACGCTTCACACGGCCAGGGATGTCCTGGCGGCGGTCGGCGAGGCGCGGCACCGGAATGTCGTGTGTGAATTTCTGCCGGGCCTACGCCTTTGGTGGCTTCTTCGGTCCAGGCCAGGAACGCGCCGCGAGCAGGCCGCGCAGCCCGGCTTTGTCGCTCTGGGCGGGGTCGGCGCCGCCGGCGAAACCGGCGCTGGCGGTCTTCAACGGGTCGGCCTGCAGCTGGGCCCCGACGGCCGCGGCGACGGCGCCGAGGGGCTGGCCGCGCAACGAGGCCAGGGTGCGGGCGAAGCCGTCGCCGAGCTTCTTTGACCAGGCTTCGTCGCCGAGCCCGAGGGCCTCACCGAGGCCGCGCTGGTCGTCGAGCCACTGGGCCGCGCGCTTGCCCTGCTCTTGCGAGAGGTCGAGGCCGAGGAAGGGCACGGTCTGTTCGTCGCGCGCGGGGGTGTGGGGCAGGTCGAGGGCGATCAAGAGCTGCTCGGCTGTGATTTCGGCGACCTCGTCGACGAGGGTCGGCAGCAGCAGCGGGTCGAGCCCCAATCGCCCGGCGCGCAAGGCGTCGCCGCCGGCCCGGCCAGCGGCGCGGGCCCAGGCTTTGACGACGGCGACCACGGGTCCCGGGACCCCCATGACCGGAGCCCGCGTGACCGGAACCGGCGGCGAGGCCACCTCAGCCGCCGTAGCGGTTGTCGACGGCGGACTGGCGGGC
>JBKJNL010000815.1:0-4732 GCA_046593615.1 Myxococcota bacterium
GCCCTCGCCCTCGCCCTCGCCCTCGCCCGGCGGCCGCTCATCATCGACGACCGGCGGCGCACGGCCGGCGCAGGCAAGACCAAAGACCACGACGCCGGCCAACACATCGACGACGAACGAGAGCCCGGGCCCGCTGCGCATTCCCATCCAGCGACGGTACACGGCGACTGCTTGTCTTTTTTTTTCCGCCCGAAGCCAGGTGCGGTCCGTTGATCAGGGGTTGATGACGGGCACCGGCGACGGGGGCGGCCCGGTCGGTGTCGGCTCCGGCGCTGCCGGCCCCGACAGCTCGCTCCAGCGGAAGCCGCCGACGACGAGGAACAGCCCGGCCCACACCACGACGGTGACGGTCGACAGCGCGTGCAACGCCACCGCACAGGCGACGGCCGGTGCAAAGGCGACGCCGGTCAGCGTGAGGCCCTGGCGCGCGAAGTAGTGGAAGTTGCCGACGTTGCCGGGCGGCGCGGGGATCATCACGCCGATGACGAGGAAGCAGAGGCAGAAGAATGCGGCGGTGGCGTCGGCGGCGGGGTCGATGGCCTGGATGATGACGAGCATCGCCAGGCCATTGAGGCCCCAATAGAGCACCGACAAGAACACGTAGGCGACGACGTCGACGGGGCCGCGGAAGCAGGCGAGGCCGTCGAGGAAGCCGCCGACCAGGCCGCACAGCTTCTCGGCCAGGCCCTTGCTGACGATGCCCGCGACGTTGCGCACCAGCTGCAAGGCGGCCTTGCGGAAGCGAAAGGCGACGCCGAAAAAGACGACGGCGCCGCCAAAGACGACGAGGGCGGTAACGCCGCCGACGCGGACCGGTCCCGGCAGATCATGGGGGGCGAGCAGCAGCAGCCCGCCGAACAACGCCGTCGTCACCAGGCCGTCGATGATGCGCTCGAGGGCGCTGGCGGCGAGGCCGGCCGACGCCGACATGATGTTGCGGCGGGCGCACAGGTTCGGCCGCACGAGCTCGCCGAGGCGGAAGGGAAACAAGAAGACCGCGGCAAAGGCAAAGGCGTTGATGGCGAGGGCTTCGCGCCAGCCGGGGGCGATGCCGGTCAGGCCGCGCACCTGCAGGCGCCAGCGCTCGGTGCGCAGCACAAAGGTCACGACCATCAACAGCACGTTCAACAGCCAGGCGCTGGCCGGCACCCCGCCGAGGATGCGCTTGAGCTCGTCGACGGAGACGTCTTGCGTGGCCGCTCCGCCTTGCACGCCGGCAAAGGCGAACCACAAGCACACGGCGCCGATGATGATGCTGACGACGAGCTGGACGACGCGCCTCTGACCGAGCGTCACGGAAAGACCTTGTGGGGCGCTTCGTCGTCGAGGATCGCCTGGGGCGCGCCGATGGTCAGGCGCCGCAGCACGTCAGGCTTGATGAGCTTCAAGGCGGCCTTTTGGCCTTCGGTGATGTTTTCGTCGACGTCGCCTTCGCGGTGGCAGTCGCCGGCGAGCACGGCGACGACGCCGCGCTTCAAGAGGCGCTCGGCCGACTTCTGCTGGGCGCGGTTGTAGGCGCCGGCCAATGAACCGAGGTTCACCTGCACGAGGTGGCCGGCGTCGACGAGGCGGTCGACGAGGGCGTCGTCGTCGCCGACGTAGGGGAAGCGCTCGACGTGCGCCAGCAGCACCTTGAAGCCCTTCTTGCGGATGCGGCCGAGCAGCCCAAGCAGGTCGGGCGGCGCGCCGAGGTACGGACACTCGACGAGCAGCCAGCGGCTCTGCCCATAGGGCACCACGCGCGTGTGCCAGGCGTCGTCGCCAAAGACGCGCTCGTCCATGTAGTGCTCGGCGCCCTGCACGACGGTGAGGCCGACCTCGTCACCGACGGAGCGGGCCTGCTCGATGTTGGCGTCGACGACGCTCTTGTCGTTGATCCAGCCCTTGTCGGGGCGGATGTGTGAGGTGCAGGCGAACGTCGTCACGCCGACGCGCTTGAGCGCCTTTGCCAGGGTGAGGGCTTCGCCGCGATCGCGGGGGCCGTCGTCGACGCCGTAGCAGAGGTGTCCGTGGAGATCGATCATGCGCCTGCTCGCAGCCGCGCCTTGAGCGCTTGAAGGTCGTCTTCGATTTTCTGCGCCGGCGACACCAGCGGAGGCTTCTGCGGATCCACCGCCGCCACCGTGGTCGGTGTCGCTGGCGCCCCGCCGAAGCCGCGCGCGGCGTGGGGACCGATGGGCTCCCACTTCGACGACGGCGCGTGGGTGCCGGGCAGGGGCTCGACGGCGGCGAGGGCGTCGTAGAGGCCCTTCTCCGAAGCGAACAAGGCCTCGTACAGCGCCAGCCCGCGGGCCTCGGCAGCCCCGCCACCTTGCGGAGGCGCATCGAACAAGCGGCGGTCGATGGCCGCGGCCAGCTGCAGCGTGCCGATGACGTCGTCGACGACGTTGGCGGCGGCCAGCGCCGACGAAAACGGCGGCGCGCTGCCCGACGACGGCGGCACCAGCGCCAGCGGCGTCTTGTGCAGGGCGCAGAGCAGGATCTCGTCCCAGCTCGGCGCGCCGACGACGACGTCGGCGGTGCCCAGCGTCGACGACAACGAGTCGGGGCCGGTGGCCAACCAGACGTCGACGGCGTGGCGTGCGCACAGGTCGCGCAGGCGCTTGTGCACGACATCGTCAGCGCCGGCGGTCAGCACCAGCGCGGCTTCGCTGCTGTTGGTGCTGGCCGACAGGGCCAGCTGCACCACGCAGCGCTCGAGGTCGTTGCCGAGCAGCGACCCGGGCCGCACGTCGACGGCGACCACGCGCTTGCCGGAGAAGCCGCGCTCGACCCGCTCGGCTTCGCGACCCTGCTGCGGCGAACCGGGCCGGCCGTTGACCGCTGGAGCCGCTGAAAACGGCGAGCTGCCGCACAAGCGCGCGTGCACCACCGCCGGGGGCCGCGACGATTTCTGCGCGGCCTCGCGCACGGCGGGCAACATCTTTTCGAACGGAACCAACAGCGCGTCGTAGCGGGCCAGCGACCGCGGTGACGACGTCGGATCGACGACGAGGGCGACGTGCACACGGGCCGGCGCCAGCTTGGGATCGGGGGGCTGGGTGACGCCGTTCAGGTCGGGCATCCACAGGGCGACGTCGGAGCGCGGTGAGCCGTCGGATGGCGCGCCTTGCACCTGCAGGCGGGTCTGCACGCCCATCGTGGCCAGCGCGTCGGCCATGGCCCGGGCGATGACGTCGACGGCGTCGGGGACGCGGCCGTGGCTTCGGCCCTCGGCGCCGCGCGACGACGAGCCATCGGGCAGCAGCAGGCGCAGGCGGGTGACGGGTCGGCTCACGGGGAGCATGTAGCGTGTGTCGACGTCGTCGGCGACACCGCTTGCGCGCGCCCGTCGCCGATAAATAGTGACCAGTCGGTCACTTCATATGGGTGCGCCGGCGAAGCTGAGGAACGAACACCTCACCGCTACATCACAAGAGCTGTTCCCGAGGAGCCCGATGAAGCCGGTCACCATCTACACCACCGACACCTGCCCCTACTGCACGCGCGCCAAGCAAGTGCTGAAGACCAACAAGGTGCCGTTCACCGAGGTCGACGTCAGCGTCGACGACGCCAAGCGCAAGTGGCTGGTCGAGGCCACCGGCCAGCGCACCGTGCCGCAAATCTTTTTTGGCGAAGACCCCATCGGCGGCTGCACCGACCTCGAGGCCATCGTCAAAGCCGGGCAGCTGCAGCAGAAGCTCGCCGCTTGAAGTCGACAGCGAATTCGGCGGACGATCGAGGCCGATGCCCGGTCCCATGAACGTCGACGAATTCAAAGAAGCGCTGCTCCAGGTGATGGAGCAGAAGAAGCACTGGTCGCAGCACCACTTCGCCAATGGCCTGGTGCCGCGCGAGCGCTTCCACATCCACCTCGAGCAGGAGTATGCGCTGTTCGTGCGCGACTTCCCGATCCTGGTCGGGCGGGCCTATGTGCAGTGCCCCGTCGTCAGCGTGCGCCGCGACCTCGCCGCCAACCTCTTTGAAGAAGAGACCGGCCTGATCGCCGCCGGCCGTCCGCACCCCGAGCTGTTCCTCGAGATCCCCCGCGGCTTCGGGTTCGACCTCGCCCGCTTCGAGCACGTTGAGCTTTTGCGTGGCAGCCGCATGTACCGCGACATCCTCGACCGCTGCACGCAGGGCGCCGGTTGGGAGATCGCCGCCGCGGTGACGACGTTGTTCATCGAAGGCACGTCGTGGGAGCGGGGCGAGCTCGACGAGAAGTTTCCCAAGCGTCCGCTGAAGCCGCTCGATCAACACCCGCTGCACGTGCACTACGCGCTGCCCATCGCCGCCCTCGCGTTGCCGGCCGTGCACCAGCACGTCGAAGGCGACCACCGCACGGCGGCCTGGCGGGCGATCCTCGAGCACGTCGAAGCACCGGTGCGACCGCGCGTCGTCGCCGCCATGCAGCGCTGCCTCGAAGGGTGGCGCTGGTACAAAGAAGACGTCGCCGCCGCCTGTGGGCTGGCGCGGCCTGCGACGACGACGACGACCACCACGGCCGCGCCGGCGTCGACGTCGGGTCCGGCCAAGAGCGGCCCGCTGCACATGAAGCGCTGACCAACACGCGCCGAGGCGGACCGAGCCCAACCGATCTGGACCGAGTCAAACCGAGCCCGGCTCAGCACGCCGGTCCGACCCGGACGGGAGTCGGCGCCCGTTGGCCTATTTGAAGAGCAGCTTCAGCGGGTTCTCGCGCAGGCCCTTGAGCACCGCCTTGAGGTCGGCGGCGAATTCGTCGTCGTGGAAC
>JBKJNL010000871.1:0-4634 GCA_046593615.1 Myxococcota bacterium
GCGCGCTGGCGGCGACGGTGGCGACGACGGTGGCGCAGGTGGCGACGACGGTGGCGACGACCGACGTGCAGCACGGTGCCGATCTGTCCAACGCCGAACAGCAGCAACCGACAACGCGCCAACCGCACAAGGCCGGCAAGGACGTCACAGACGTCGTGCTTGTGTGCGTCGGAGCCCGCTGTGCTGTTGTTTCTGCGGCACATTTGTCGATCGCCCACCGCTCGAGCGCGGACCGTGTTTGTCGTCGTGGAAATCGCCGTCGATTGCGTCGTTTTCCGGGCTGCGATCGGTGAACGCAGCGACACCGCTCGCTACGTCAACGGAGGAGGCAATTATGAAAACGCAACTCTTCATCGCCAGCCTTGCCGTCGCCACCGCGCTCGTCGGCTGCAGCAAAAGGGACACCGCGTCGTCGTCGACCAGCGCCTACCGCTCCAACAACTCGGGCACGACCCTCGGAAACGCTGACGGCAGGGTCGCCGACAACGACGGGACGGCGCACGGACACGACGGCGACCTCGACGCGGTCGAGCCCGTCGGCGTGGGCACCGACGGCGCCGTCCCCGAAGAGCGCGCTCGGGCCGCTGAGGAGCACCAGGGCCCCGCCAGCGCCGGTGACCAGTACGACCGCAGCGCCGCCGTCGACAGCGTCGTTCTCGGTTCGATGATCGCCCACCGCCAGCAAGGTCTCGAGCTCGCGAAGCTCGGTGAATCCAGGGCCCAGCAGCCGCTGCTGCGCCAGATCGCGTCGAGCCTGCGCGTCGCCGAGCAAGAGGCCCTCGACCTGCTGCGCGACCAGCGCAGCGCGCAAATCGGACTGGCCTCCGACAGCAACAACAACCCCAGCGGTGGCTTCGCCGATTGGCCCACGGCAGAGGCGGCCCGCGCCGCAGAAGTCTCCGAGGCCGGCACCGGCGACGACCTCGTCCGGCGTGACCACGACTTCACGCAGCCCGATCCGTCGGCGCCGCAGGCCCGCCTGACCGACGACGACTTCTTTGGCGGCACGACCCGCTCGGCAGAGCAGGCTCCGGTGCGCGGCAGCGTCGGCGCCCAGAACGACATCGGCGTGCCCGGCGTCGACTTCAGCGCCTTGCGCGCGGCGAGCGGCGCCGATTTCGATCGCGAATTCGCCGACGCGGCCCTCGCCCACCACCGGGCCGGACAATCACTGGCGCGCAACACAGCGCCCTTGCCGGCTCTGTCCGACACCCTGGCGATGGAGCGCCAGGCCATCACCCGGCTTCAGTCGTGGCGCGGGCAGCAGCAGCGCTGAAAGACGGACCTGTGGGCCGCGGCGCGGTGGTGGCGCCCGGCTCACGGCGCGGACGGGTCTCTTCGGCCCTTGCTGCGCGACCCGGGTACCCCGCTCCAGGGCCGCTCGGGCCCGGGCCCAGCGGCCCTGGATGGGAGACCCGGGGGGCGGGGTCGCGCCGTCGTCTTCAGCCAGCGGATGAGCCGGCTCTTTTTCCAGCGCTGGCGCGGTTGACGCGCCGTGCAGGGCGCGCGCAGGGTCCGCCCATGAAGTACCGCCTTCTGTCTCCTGGTCCGACGCCTGTCCCCGAGCGCGTGCTCACGGCCATGGCCAACCCCATCTGGCACCACCGCACGCCGGCCTTTGAGGCCACGTTCCAGAAGTGCCGCGAAGGGCTCGCCTGGCTCTTCCAGACCAAGCAAGAAGTATTGACGCTGGCGTCGTCGGGCACCGGCGCGCTCGAAGCCGTCTACCAGAGCTGCTTCTCGCCCGGCGACACGCTCATCACCGTCAACGGCGGCAAGTTCGGCGAACGCTGGGGCAACATGGCCCGCGCCTTTGGCTTCAAGAACGTCATCGTCGACTGCCCCTGGGGCGAGGCCATCTCCGTCGAGAAGGTCAAAGAAGCCCTCGACCAGAACCCCGAAGCCAAAGCCGTCGTCATCTGCGCCTCCGAGACCTCCACCGGCGTGCGCCACCCCTACGAAGAGATCGCCGCCCTGGTGAAGACCCGCGACGAGACCCTCATGGTCGTCGACGCCATCACGGCGCTGGGTGTGTGGGACATCCAGCCCGAGCGCGACCACATCGACGTGCTGGTGACCGGCTCGCAAAAGGCCCTGATGCTGCCCCCGGGCCTCGCCTTTGTGTCGCTGTCGGAAAAGGCCTGGAAGCTCGCCGACAAGGCCAAGACGCCGAAGTACTATTTCGACCTCAAAAAAGAGCTCAAGAACCAGAAGACGAATCAGACGGCGTATACGCCTGCTGTGTCATTGATTGAGGGGCTCTACGAGTCGCTTCAGATGATGCAGGAAGAAGGCCTGCCGACCATGTTCGCCCGCCACGCCCGCCTGGCCCGCGCCACCCGCGCCGGCGTCACGGCCATCGGTCTCGAGCTGTTCGCCAAGAAGCCCGCTGACAGCGTCACGTCGGTCATCCAACCGGCCGGCCTCAAGCCCGACGCCGTCTACAAGGGCCTGATGAACCGGGCCAACATCACCATCGCCGGCGGCCAGGACGCGGTGAAGGGCAAGATCTTCCGCATCGCCCACCTGGGGTATTATGATGATCTCGATATCATCACGGTTCTTGCAGCAGTGGAAATCATTTTGCGCCAAGAAGGGTATACACAATTTCAGCCGGGTGCGGCGGTCGGCGCCGCCAGCGAGATCCTGAAGGACGGCTTCGTCGCCAAGCCGTCGACGGTCACGAGCCTCGACGCCCGCAAGTCGCCGGTGACGCCATGAGCTTCCGCGTGCTGGTGTCGGACAAGCTCGACAAGAAGGGTGTCGATGCCCTGCAGGCCGCGCTCAAAGATCACAACGTCGACATCGCCGTCGACGTCAAGGTCGGGCTCAAGCCCGAAGAGCAGCAGGCCATCATCGGCGACTACGACGGCTTGATCGTGCGCTCGGCCACCAAGGTGAACGACACCCTGCTGGCCGCGGCCACGAAGCTCAAGATCGTCATCCGCGCCGGCATCGGCGTCGACAACATCAACGTCACCGGGTGCAAAGAGCGCGGGATCGTCGTCGAGAACACGCCGCGCGGCAACGTCGTGTCGGCGGCCGAGCACGCGATCTCGTTGATCATGAGCCTGGCCCGCCAGGTGCCGTCGGCGTCGCTGACGACGAAGTCCGGTGTCTGGGAAAAAACGAAGTTCATGGGGACCGAGATCACCGGCAAGACGCTCGGCGTGATCGGCACCGGCAACATCGGCGCCGTCGTCGTCGACCGCGCCCTCGGCCTGCGCATGAAGGTCATCGCCTACGACCCGATCCTGACGTCCGAAAAGGCAAAGGCGATGGGCGTCGACAAGGTCGACATCGACGACGTGCTGACGCGCTCCGACGTCATCACGCTGCATGTGCCGCTGCTGCCATCGACGAAGCACATCCTGAACGACGCGGCCTTTGCCAAGATGAAGAAGGGCGTGCTGCTCGTGAACGCCGCCCGCGGCGGGCTCGTCGACGAAGCCGCGCTGCTGAGGGCAATCGAAGCCGGCATCATCCGCGGCGCCGCCCTCGACGTCTTTGAGACCGAGCCGGCGCAGAAAGACCACCCGCTGTTCGCCCGCGACGAGGTCATTGCCACGCCGCACCTCGGCGCCTCGACCTTTGAGGCCCAGGTCAACGTCGCCGTCGAAGCCGCCGAGCAGATGATCGCCTATGCCAAAGACGGCACGCGCATCAACGCCCTGAACTGAGGGTGAACTGAGGTCGTCGTCGTCCTCGACGTCAGTGTCGTCGATTGACACGGCGCTGGTCGCGATCGGGTTGCCGCCGACCGGGCGGGGCCCGCGTACTCCGCTCCAGGGCCGCTCGGGCCCGGACCATCAGCGAACGAACACGAGGCCCCTCCCGCCGGGCTGGTAGGCGGAGCAGCCGTCAACGGTCATGTCGAACCTGTCGAACTTGAGCCCGTCGACCTGGTTGACGATGAAGCCGGCGTTGGCGGCGGGCCCGATGCTGGCGATGGCGGTCGAGCAGTCGCCCAGCAGGTCGCGCACGCCACCGGCTGTGTGGGTAACCGACGCTTCACCGAACAGGTTCGCGCTGTTGACGTCGAGGCGGACGGCGTAGCGCAGCGGCTCCACCGAGGTCGAGCGGCTGGAAAACATCACCTGCCCAAAGGCGAGCCCGATGAGGCCGGCGCCCAGCGAATACGGCGCGGCGAAATCGTCGAGGTCGCCACCGCTGCCGAACCAGCCGAACTCGGAGCCGGCGCGGTCGTCTGAGCGGCCCACCAACGTCCAGCCGCCGCCGTCGAAGCGCATCTCGCAGTGAACGTCGACGGGGGCAGAACCCGCCATCGGCGCGATGCGGTAGCGGCCCGACACGGTGCGCCCACGTTGCCGGTGGGCCTGGCACGAGGCAGCGACGGGGAAGTCCCGGAAGTCTGGTGAGCGCGTCAAGACCACGCCGAACGCGCCGTTGAGGTTGTCGCCGACGGTGACGTTGGGCGGCCGCCCGATGCCGACGGAGCGGCCGTTGCACTCCAGGCTGAGGCGCGCGTCGCTCGTTGTGGAGATCAAGGTGCGTTGGCAGCCGCCGAATGGGGACCGCTGGCGGTCAGCGACCTCACCAATGTCGGCGGCTGCCAACGCACCTTGATCTCCACAACGAGCGACGCGCGCCTCAGCCTGGAGTGCAACGGCCGC
>JBKJNL010000020.1:0-4375 GCA_046593615.1 Myxococcota bacterium
GGCGAAGATCGCACTCGCGGCCATGACCTCGATCAACGAAAACGCCCGCGTCACCGACTGCCTCCGCAGCGCGCTCACAGCGCGTCCAACTGCGCCTTGACGGTCGCGCGGCGGGCATCGCCGAGGGGCGTCTGACGCAGGAATTCTTCGAAGTCCCGCCGGGCGGCTTCGCGTTGCCGGAGTGTCACGCGGCAGCGCGCCCGAATGAGCAAGCCGTCGAGCGCCATCGTCGCGGGCGGTCTGGTGATCAGCAGCAGGTCGACGTCGCGGATGGCCCGCGAGCAGTCGTCGCCGTTTTCGTGGGCGACGGCGTCCTTCAGGAAATTCTCCTGCCGGCGGCTGATGTCGTTGTGCTCGATGGCGCCGACGTTGGCGGTGTTGTCGGCGAGCTCCTGCTGGGTGCGACCGATGGAGCCGCTGACGACCAGGCTGAAGAGCCAGACGACGATGGCGAAGCCGCCGAGAAAGATCGCGGCCACGAACATTTTGCGACCGAAGCGGTCCCAGAACGCCGACACCGTGCCGGCCAGGCTGTCTTCGTCGTCGACGACGCGGTCGTTGGCGCCGGTCGCGCGCGCGCTCATCGGCTGCGCGGTCATCGGCTGCGCGGCCGCGGCTGCTGCGACGCGCCCGCGGGCGTCAACGCCAAACCGGGCGCTGTTGGAGCCGTTGGGGCTGTTGGCGCTGCCGGCGCTTGAGCGCACCAGCGCCGTCTGCGGCGGCGCGCTCGACTTCGTCGACGACACGAGCCCACCGCTGACGCCGACGCGACCGACGACGGCCGAGCGCACCGACGGCTTCGGCTGCTGCAGGTCGAGTGCAAGCTCCTTGCGCTCGGGGGGCACCGCGGCCCAGCCGCCGGTGCGCACGCCGGCCAGGATGTCCTGCGTCTGCATGCGTCCCTGCGGCGTCAGCGCAGGCACGGGGGCGCCAGCGACGAGGAGCTCGAGCTGGTGCAAGGCGTGGCTGTCGCCAGGCTTCTCTCGCAGGTAGCGCCGCAAAAAGACCACGGCGCGGTGGACGTCGCCGCGGGCCCGATAGAGGTCGGCGAGGCGCTTCAGCGGACCGGCGGGGTTGCCGCCCCGCTCGAGCCCCTGCCGCGTCTGGCGGATCACGTCGTCGTCGTCGGCGCCAAACACGAAGGGGCCCCGCGCGCACACGTGCTCGAAGCGGTGGGCGATCTGGATGGTGTTGCTGAGGGTGCGGGCCCGGTACAGCGCCAGCGCCGCGGCCGGCAGGTTGACGTCGCCGGCGAGCAGCAGGCGCTCGGCGCGGGCGAGCTCGAGCTCGGCCTGTTCCTGCACGAGCTCGCTGGTCACGCGCCGTGGATCGGCCACAAAGGCGGCCATCAAGGTCGGGTGCACCTCGTCGACAAAGGCGAGGTAGGGGCGCAGGTCGGCGATGGCTTCGCCGGCGGCGCGGTAGCGGGCGTCGCGATCGCGCTCGACGAGGCGCTCGAGGACGGCCTCGACGATGCCGGGCACCGACGGTTGCTGCTCGAACAGCGAAGGCATGGCTTCGGTCGCGATGCGCAAGAGCGCGTTCGACGGCGTCTCGTTGGCGTAGGGGTTCTCACCCAGCAGCATCTCGTAGAAGAAGACACCGGCGGCGTAGAGGTCGGTGCGGGCGTCGATCTCTTTGCCGACGGCCTGCTCGGGCGACATGTACGCGGGCGTGCCGACGAGGAAGCCGGTCTCGGTCACGGTGGCGTCGTCGCGGCCCTTGGCGATGCCGAAGTCGACCAGCTTCAAGACGCCGTCGCGCGTGACCATGGCGTTGGCCGGCTTCACGTCACGGTGCAGGATGCCGGCGTCGTGGGCGCAGCCGAGGGCGGCCAACAGCTGGGCAAGGATCGAGGCCGCCATCTGCGGCGGCAGGCGCCCGGCCCGCTCGATGAGGTCGGCGACGGTGCCGCCCTCGATGACCTCCATCGCCATGAACAGCTTGCCGCCCTGCTGCTCACCACCCGGCGCGCTCATGCCCCAGGCAAAGACGCGGCAGATGTTGTCGTGGTGCAGGCCACTCGCGGCCCGCACCTCGCGGCGAAAGCGGGCCAGGTACTTCGGGTCGTCGGAGAGGTCGCCGTGGATGATCTTGAGCGCCACGCGCTGCCCGGTCTTTTTCCAGATGGCGAGGTGCACCGAGGCGTTGCCGCCGGCCCCGAGCTTGTCGAGCACCTCGAAGTCGTCGAGCGAGCTGCCGCCCATGGCTTCGGCAGCGTCAGCAGCGGCAGGGTCGGCAACGGCAGGTTCAGCAAGGGCGGCGTCGGCGCGGGCGTCGTCGACCGTGTTGGCGCTGCCGAGGTGTTCCCGGGCCGCGCTCGCGGCTTTGCTGGCCGGGCCGTTCATCGTCCCGAGCAGCTGCTGCGTCGACTGCACGGCCAGGCGCTCGCTCACGGCGTGCCGGGGACCGGGGGATCGGGCACAGGCGCGTTGGCCAACGGCTCGGTCCCTCCGTTGACGCCCTCGCCGCGGCTGGGCCTGACGGTCGAGCCCGGCTGCAGGGTCGCGACGGCGGTGCGCTTGTCTTGATCGACGCGGTCGCCCTTGCCGGCGAGGGCGCCGTCAAATTGGCCGCTGGCGTTGACGCTGACGCCGCTGGAGCGACCGTCGCTGCCGGTGATGACCAGCGAAAAGGTGCCGATGGGCAGACCGTTTTCGTCGAGGCAGGCCTGCGGGGCGGTCACGGTGATGGGGCTGAAGCTTCCCGGCGAGTTTCCGGCATTCGGCGGTGGACGCACCAGCGAGAGCGCAGCGTGCGGGAACGTGGCCTCGTCGACGACCCGGCCGCGCTTGCAGGTGGTGCCGGTGACGATGGGCTGGCTGAAGATGACCTGGTGTCCGTCGGTCTCGTGGGGCTCGATCATCAGCGGCAGCAGGCGCTCACGGGCCTTGTTCCGCTCGCTCTTGATGCGCAGGAACATGCCCATCTCATCGGAGCGCGCCTTTGCCGACCCGATTTGACCCGACATCGCCACGACGGCGATCGAGCCCGAGATGCCGACGATGGCCGCGACGACCATGACTTCGAGCAGGGAAAATCCGCGGCGCATGGAGAGCTCCTGGTTGCACCGACGAGGATGGAGAAAGCAGCGCGTTGGCGCCCGATCTCGACCTCGATGAGACATCCCGGCACGCGACCCGGATCACACGGGGGGCAGCGCTCAGTCCTGGGCGTCTGAATCTGCATCGGCGTCGTGGTTGTCGGGCCAGAACTCGACCTCGTCCCACAAGGGGGCCAACGAGCCGCCCCAGGGTCCGCGGTAGAGGTCGAGCAGGCGCTCGGCAAAGGTGCGGCCCTCGTCGACGCTCTGCTGCAGACAGCGCAAGAAGATCGATTCGTCGTCGCCACGGGCGTTCTTGTCGCCGATGCGCGCGAGGCCGCCGCGGGCGAGGTCGACGAGCTCGGCGCACAGGCGCAGGATCGGCTGGCCGCGCCACTCGGCCCGGTAGCCGCGCACGGCGACGTCTTTGCGCAGGGCGTGCAGCTCGGCACCGCTGGGATCTTGCATGAGCGCCCAGGCACCCTCGCGGGCTTTGTCGTCGTAGAGCAGGCCCTTGTAGAGGGCCGGCAGGGCACAGATGCGCGACCACGCGCCGCAGTCGGCCGAGCGGACCTCGAGCACCTTTTTGACGCGCACCTCGGGAAACGTCGTCGTCAGATGGTCGGCGAAGTCGCGCTCGGTGGCTCGGATGAGCTGGCCGTCGATGCTGATGCCGTGCTTGACGAAATCGCGAAAGGAGGCGCCGGCGACGTCGTGGTGGATGCCGTCGCGGCGCACGAAGTACATCGGCACATCAAGCAACCAGCTCAGGTACTTCTCGTACGAGAAGCCGTCGTCGAACACGACCTGTGGGAAGCCCGATCGGTTGGGGTCGGTGTCGGCCCAGACCTGCTGCCGCTCTGACAGCGCGCCCGACGGCTTGCCTTCGTAGAACGGCGAATTGGCGAACAACGCGGCCACGAGTGGCGACACCGCCAACGACATGCGGTAGCCCGCGACCATGTCGGCTTCGTTCGACCAATCGTAATTTGCTTGCACGGTCGCCGTGCGCTTCATCATGTCAAGGCCGCGCTTGCCCACGGTCGGCATATAGCGGGCCATGATCTTGTATCGGCTCTTGGGCACCATGGGAATTTCATCCCACGTCGCCGTCGGATGGAAGCCCATGCCGATGAAGCCGACGCCGCGCGCCAGGCAATGCCGGCGCAGCAGCTTCAGATGCGAGTGGGTCTCGCTGCATGTTTGATGGACGGTTGAAAGTGGCGCCCCGGAGAGCTCCAACTGACCACCCGGCTCGAGGGTGATGCTGGCGTTGTCCTTGCCGTTTGCGTCTTTGCGGAACAGCGCGATGACGCGGCCGTTGTCAAAGGC
>JBKJNL010000029.1:0-2552 GCA_046593615.1 Myxococcota bacterium
CCGGCGACGTTGTACGAGCGGAACCACTGCCAGTGCACGTAGAGCGGCAGCGGCATGGCCACGATCATGATCAGCGCCGGGATGACGTTCAGCAGCGCGAACGCCGACGACACCGACGTCAGCCGCGCGGCCAGGGCCGTGATCAACGTGGCCAGCGTGAACGGGATCAAGAGCACGAGCACCGAGGCCATGGCCATCGCCAGGTGGGTGGTGCGGCTGCGGGCGTCCGAGGTGCCGCCGAGCTTGTCGACGAGCCAGGCGAGGATCAGGTGGCCGAGGAACCCGGCGATCACGGCGCTGATGCCGCCGCCGATGACTGCCGCGATGGGGCCGACGATGAAGGTGCCGACCGAGAAGCCGCCGCCGGCGATGAGCGCGCCGAGCACGCCCGCCCACATCTGGCAGAGCACGACGATGGCGTAGGTGGGGAAGAGGAACGCCGCGAGCGGAATCTTCTCGAGGCCCGTGAGCGGGGGGCTCTCGATCTGATTTCGCACGGTGCCGATGGGGTTCAGCACCAGCAGCGGCGCCGTCTTGAGCACGTAGCCGATGCCCAGCCCGAGCGCGCCCATGGGCGAGATCTCGTCGTCGTACTGGTCGATGCCCAGCATGGGCCGGGGGCCGTCGGCCTCGGGCAGGCTCTGCGGGTTCAACGACTGGCTGGGAAAATCACCGTCGCTGGCGAGGGGCAGGTTGTTGTTGCGGCCGCCACCGAGGTTGGTGGGCTCGACCGAGAACGGCGCACCCATGGCCGGCGGCGCCAACGGGGAGATGGGCGGCAGCGCGTCGCGGCCCGGCCTCTTCTTGGGGATGGGGTCTTTGCGCAGGTCCGACGGCAGCGCGTTGCCGTTCTGGCCGTTGTTGCGCATCGCGGTGCGCGTCTCTTGATCGGTCGGCACCGCCTGGGCCCGACCACCGCCGCGCCCGTCTCTGTTGTCGGGGCCTCTCCCGTCGACGGCCAGCACCTCGAACTTGAACTTGCTCATCTGGAAGACGAGCCCGGCCCGCAGCGGCGTGATGCCGGCGATCTTGCCGCCGTCGACGATGGTGCCGTTCACGCTGCCCATGTCCTCGAGGAACCACTCGGTGCCGTCGGAGAAGATGCGCGCGTGCCGCTTGGACACCGATTGATCGGCGACCTTGATGTTGGCCGGACCGCCGTCGCGACCGAAGGAGGCTCCCTCTGGGCCCACTTCGTAGGTCTCGCCGGTCTGGAGGTTTTTCACCTCGACGCTCATGCTGGTGTCCTCGAATTCCGGAACCTAAAGGGCCCCGCCCCGGGAGGGAAATTTGTTCCCTCTTTTCCCGCCGACGACGCCCCGCCGTGTGGGTCCCGATCCGGCCAGCGAGCCACCCAGTCCGTCGTCGTCGTCGTCGGCGGCGGCGGCGGCGGCGGCGCAGTCGACGACGGAACCATTCAGCCGGGGCGCCCGCCGCCCTTCGCGGTGGCGCTCTTGTTGACGCGCGTGCCGATGCGCGTGCCGAGCTTCAGCGGCGTGGTCTCGGGCTGGATGTCGAGGTCGATGGCGCCCTTGGTGGCCAGCAGCACGATGGTCGAGCCGAACTCGAAGCGGCCCCACTCCTGGCCCTTCTCGAGGGCGATGGGCGGGTCGTAGCTGCGCACCGTGACGTCGGGGTTCGACACGTTGGTGGTGACGTCGTGGTCAAAGGCGACGCGCACCTTGCCGACCATGGTGGCGCCAACGGCGATCATGGCGATGAGCGCGGTCGGGTCGTGCTTCGGCCGCAGCCAGGCGATGATCCGCTCGTTCTTCGTGAACAGCCCGTCGACGTGCGAGAGGCCCGCGCCGTTCACCGGCCACAGGGCCCCCGGCACGTAGCGGACGCCGGTGACGTCGCCGTCGAGAGGGCAGTGGAAGCGGTGGTAGTCCTTGGGCGACAGGTACATCGTGGCGAACAGGCCGCCGTCGAACCTGTGGGCCTGCTCGTCGTCGTGCAGCAGCATGCGCACCGAATATTTTCGGCCCTTGAGCTGCATCGCGGTGTCTTCGGTGATGGTGCCGCAGGCCCCCCAGGCGCCGTCGCACGGCGACACCACGGCGTCTTCGGCCTGGTCGATGGGCCGCACGCCGGCCTTGAGCTCGCGCACGAAGAACGACTGCACCGACGGAAAAGTCTCGAGCGGCTCTTTGACCTCGTCGAAGTTGACGCCGAACACCTTGCCAAAGGTCTTCACGGCCAGGGTCGGGGCCGGCAGCCCGGCGGCCTTGCCGGCCATCGCGCTCATCCAATGCTGCGGCAGCACCTTGAGGCTCGTGATCACCGCGCGCTGCTTGATGCCGTGAAGGATTCCCATGCCGGGCAGTTGGACGTCGTGGGAGTCGCCGTCAACTCCCTCAGGCGAACCGCCGGGACCGCCTGTCGTCGTCGCTGTCGCGGTCGCGGTCGTGTTCGTCGGGTTCGTCGGCTTCGCCGTCAACGCGCCGGGCGAGGCCAGGGGCGCGTCACACGTTCGGCAGCGGGGCGGGGGGCGCCTGCAGGTTCACGTCGTTGACCGACTCGACCACCGCGACCTGGTCGCCCATCTTGAG
>JBKJNL010000155.1:0-3738 GCA_046593615.1 Myxococcota bacterium
GGCAAAGACCCCGACAGCCCCGACAGCCCCGACAGCGCCGCCAACCGCGCCGACGAGAAAGACAACGCCGTCGTCGCCGCGGCGACCAAGCAGCGCAAGCCGTCGACGCTGGACCTGAAGGCCCGCGTCGATCTCGCCAAAGAGCTCATCGACGCCACGGTCGTCCTCGGCGACGTGCAGCTCGAGCCCTGGCTGACCCTCGCTCCCGAGTCGGTCGAGCGGCTCGGCGGCGTGCTCAGCGGCGTCGTGACCGCGCGCGGCAAGCTCAAGGCGCCCGACGTCGAACTCAAGCTGTCGTCGCCGAGCATCGCCACCCTCGGCGAGGGCGGGCAGCTCTTTGGTCCCCTCGACGTCGACGCCCACCTCAAAGACGGCGCCCTGTCGGCCACGGTCTGCGCCTTTGCGCCGCCGATCACGCCGCCGATCGCCGGGCCGCCGGCCGCTCCGGTCGCGTCTGCTCCCGACGCGGCCCCGGCTGAGGGCGGCAAGCCCCTCGGCAGCCCGTGCCAGCGCGACGACCGCGTGTGGGCCAAAGCCGCCGGACGCCTCGACCTCGAAAAGAAGGACATCGCCGTCGACGTCGACGCCTGGGTCGATCTGCCGAACATCGAGCGCCTCGTTCCTGCCTTGCGCGAGGCCGAGACCGGGCTGGGCGCGCGCACGCGCGTCAAAGCGACCGTGAAGAAACGCGGCGACGACGCGCCCGCCGTCGACGTGCTCGCGTCGCTGCTGGGCTTGACCATCAAGCGCGAAGGCGCGCCGCCCCTCGAGCTGGCCCGCGCCGTCGACGTCCGCTTCGCCGAGGGCGTGGTGCGCGTGCCCGCCGAGGCCGGCGCCCAGCCGCTCGAGATCAAGAGCCCCGACGGCAAGGTGCGCATCGAGGCCCGGGCCATCGCCGGCCCCGACAACGTCGACGTCGGCCTCGACGGCGTGTTCCCGCTGGCGCTGGCAAAGGCGGCGTCGTCGGCCATCGCCAACGCCACCGGCACCGCCACGATCGACCTGACCGTGAAGGGAAATCCCAAGCAGTCTCTCGCCGTCAACGGCAGCTTCGTCCCCGGCCGTGATGCCTCGATCACGCCGCGGGCCAGCGGGCAGCGCATCACGTTTCTCGGCGGCGCGGTGCGCTTCGCCCCGGTGGGCTCAAGCGACGACGCCACGGGCCTGGTGCGGGTGTCGTTCGACGAGCTGAAGGTCGAGCTCGGCGGCGGCGAAGCCGTGGCCACCGGCAGCCTCGACGTTCGCGCCGCGCCGACGGCGCCGCCGCCCGTGCCGGCCGCCGATGGCTCGGTGAAGTCCGCCGAGCCGCTGGTCGCCCGCTGGGACATCGCCGTCGTCGGCGAAGGCCTCTACCTGCGGCAGGACGACGTCGGCGCCGACGTCGCCTTTGACCTCACGCTCAAGGGCGACTCGCCCGCGCCGCTGTTGAGCGGCACGTTGCAGGTGGCCGATGGCGACGTGCGCAAGACGTTTGCCCTGCAGGACTTCGTGCTCTCGGCCGACGAGCCCGGCGACCCGCGGCCGCTCGACGAGCAGCTGGGACCGGTCGGCCTCGCCGGCCTGCGCCTCGACGTCGACGTCAGCGTCCGCGATTTCCGCATGCGGGCCGAGGTGCCGGCGTTCTCGCTCGATGCGTTGTTGCGCGGCGATCTGCGCATCGCCGACACCGCCGTGGCCCCGCGCGTCGTCGGCGCGTTTGGTGTCGAGACCGGCGAGATCAACTTTCCAAAGGCGCGCTTCGAGATCACCGACCTGCAGATCGAGCTGCCCACCGGCGCGCCGGGGGCGCCGACCGAGCCGCTGCTCTTTCTCGTCGCCCACGCCGACGTGCCGCCCGGCGCCGCCGGCAACGACACCACGCTGCCGATCGACCTGAGCCTCGAAGGCCCCGTCGACGCCATGAAGCTCGACCTCGTCGCCACCGGCGGCGGCCACCCCTACACGCGCGCCGACTTGTTGTCGGTCGTGTTGTTCGGCAAGCCCCTCTCCGACTTCGGCGCCGGCGGCGGCACCTCGCGCGGCGCCATGGGTCTCGTCGCCGGCCAGGCCTCGAGCGTGCTGACGCAGCAGCTGAGCGAGCGCATCGAAGAGCGCTTCGGCGGCCAGCTCGAGCTGAATCTGATCGCCGACGAAGGCGACAACGACAGCGACCCGCGCTTCGCCGCCGGCTGGCGCTGGAAGGTCGGCCGCCGCGTCGACCTCGAAGGCACCGCCGGCCTCGGCAGCGCCACCGGATCGTCGAGCGCGTCGACGACGACCCAGGCCGGCACCGACGCGGCGCGCCTGCGCCTGCTGGTCTTTGATCACCTCCCGATCGGCGACGAGCTGGCCTTTGAAGGCCGGCTGGCCCGCGCGGCCGAGCCGGGCGCGACCACCAGCGGCGAGCTGCGCCTTGGCTACCGCCTGTTCGAAGGGCGCCGCGGGCCCAGCGCCTTTGCATTTCTGTTTCCCGAAGACGCGCCGCGCGGCAGCCCCGCCGCCGCCGCCGCCGGCAACGACGAGCGCGCGCCGTTGTTGGGCCGCGGCGACGCGACCGTGCGCGGCGGTGCCGAGAGCAGCCGCAAACAAGACGAAGACCGCGTCAGCGACAGCCTCGCTGGCCTGCTCGGGCGACCCCTCGGGGCCGAGCCGGCCATCCCGCCGGCGGCTGTGAAGTACCTGATCGTCGGCGAGGCCACCGAGCGCCTGCAGTCCCTCGGCCGCTACCAGAGCGTCGCCTGCCACGTCGTCGAACCGCCCACCGGCGGCATCCTCGCCTGCGACGTCGAAAAGGCCCGCGTGGTGCGCGACATCGAGATCGAAGGCCTCGCGGCCGGCATGCTCGAAGCCGACACGCGCCACCGCCTGTCGCTGCGCACCGGCGACATCCTCGACGTCGTGCAAGACGACGGCAACGCCGCGTCGCCCGCGCAGACGACGCCGGCGACGTCGTCACCTGGCACGCTGCACGACGGCGCCGAAGACGCGCCGCAAAAGACCGCCGCGAGCGAGACCGCCAAGAGTGAGCCCGGCACCAAAGAGCCGACGGTGACGTTGACGGAGAAGCGCACCGACCCCGACAACCGCGTGTCGCCCACGAGCCGCTTGCAGCGCCAGGCGCTGGCCCTCGAGGAGTACTTCGAGCGCGAAGGCTTCCACGGCGCCAACGTCGAGGTCCGAGAGCGGCCTGATCCAGAAGATCCGTCCATCGTCGACCTCGTCGTCGTCATCAGCGGCGGCGACTTCGTGCGCGTGCGCGAGGTCAACGTCGTCACCCGCGGGCAGGGCGGCGAGCGCCCCGCCGAAAAAGACGGCAACAAGGAGACCGCCAAAGACGCCGAAAAAGCGGCGGAAAAGACCGACGGAAAGGACGCCAGCAAGGACGCAGGCGACAACGTCGCAACAACCGTCACCGCGCAAAAAGGCGACGACGACGACGAAGACGACTCCGACATCGTCGACGCCGACCGCGTCGCCAGCCGCTTCGAGCGCATGTGCCTGCGGGCCGACGCCGTCGTCGACGCGCTCTTCACGGGCGGGCTCTCCTGTTACAGCCGGGCCCGCGTGCGCGAACGATCCGAAGAGATCGAGCGCGAGCTGCGCGAGCGCGGCCACCCCGAGGCCCGCGTGCGCGTGGTCACGACCTTTGTCGGCAGCGACGTCGACCCCGCCTGCGGCGACGACACAGACGACGCCGCAGACGACGCCGCAGACGCCGCCGTGGCCACTGCTGCGGCGGCCACACCCGCGGTCGTCGAC
>JBKJNL010000175.1:0-7820 GCA_046593615.1 Myxococcota bacterium
ATCGCCAGCAGCTGGCTGGGCGACGGCGACGACGACGTCAGCGCCGTCGGCAACGACCTCGCCGCGGCCCGCGCGAAATTCACCGCCCGGGCCCGCGCCGACATCGTCGAAGCAAAGGCCGCGCTGCCGGCCCCCGGCGGCTGGACGCCCATGGCCAGCTTCGGCGTCGAGGCCCGCTTCGTCGCCGGGCCAAGCCTCGTCGTCGAGGTCCGCGCCCCCGCCGACGGCGGACCGGTGGCCCTGCACGACACCGACGTCGCCGCGGCCATCGCCCTGCTCGACGAGCGGGCCCGCGAGCTGGTGCGCGATGTCGTTCTGGTGCCCGATCGCAGCGAGGTTGCCAGCGACGCAGTTGTTGGCGGCGACGATGGCGTCTCCCTCGCCGCCGGTCAGGTGCGCCGCATCCGCCTCAAGGCCACCAGCGGTCGCGCGCTGCCGGCCCTGGCCCGCGTCGACGGCGTCGTCGTGCGCCTGCGTTGAGTGGCGGGCTGAGAGTCACAGGAGCCGCAAAAAGGCGAGCAGGTCGCGCTGCTCGGCGGGCGACAGCGGCGCGCCCTCGTCGCCCTGGTGCGTGATGCGCGCAGCCGATGACGACGTCGACGGCACCAGGCGCACCTGGGACAGCAGCTCGGCGAGGTCGAGGGCCCGGCCGTTGGTCAAGAGCGGCACCTTGTGTGACACGCCCCGCAGCGACGACGACCGCGCCCCCTCGGGATGCACCCGGGGCCGCACGCCCGTGTCTTCGTGGCCGTCGCGGCCGAACACCAGCGCCCCGCGCAACAGCGCCGTGACGACGTCGTCTGCGCCGACGTTCAGCTGCGAGGCGGCGTCGTCGGCAAAGACGCGGGGTGCGTGGCACGACAGGCAGCGCTGCTGAAAGGCCTGCCAGCCGCGGGCTTCGTCGTCGTCGAGCCCGGTCGACAGACGTGCTCGGGCCCGGGTGCCCCGCTCCAGGGCCGCTCGGGCCCGGGCATTGGGCGGCGCATCGAAGCCGGCGAAAAACGCGACCATGGCCCGGCGCAATTCTTCGGCGCTGTGGTCGCCGCTGGCGAACCACGGGTGCTGGGCGCTGTTGCGGTTGGCGACCTTGACCTCGGCGTGCACCATCACGCTGACGCTGCGGTCGAGGCCGCGCGTGAACAGCGGCGGGTTCTGAAACAGACCGAACAGCGGCTTCGTCGTCGCCGTCACCGCGTGCCCATCTTCGTCGAGGCGTCCGGTGGCGTGCACGCGACCATCGCTGCCGCCCTCGAGGTGACAGGCCTCGCAGGTGAAGCGCGAGCGCGGCCCATCGCTCTGTTGCTGCGGCGCGAGCAGCGTCGTGAACACCAGCCGTTCGCCGAGCCGCTCTTGCGCGCGCCCATCGCCGGCGCCGTCGGTCGGAAATGGCAGCGGCACACCATCGATGGTGACGACGTCATCGAGCACGTTGGCGGCGACCACGCGGCCGCGGCTGTCTCTGGCGACGTCGACGACGCCGGCGGCACCGTTGCCCACCTCGATCACGCGCCCGTCGCGGCGGTCGAGCACCACGCGCCCGCCCGAGCCCTTGCCGACCACCAACACCCGCGTGTCGTCGAGGGCGACGAGCGCTGCGCCGGTGACGACGCCGACGGCCGACAGGTTGGTCTCCCAGACGCGCGCGGGATCGTCGTTGCCGGCGAAGCGCAGGCCAAAGGCGAACGAGTCGATGTTGCCGAACGAGCCGCCGGCCCGATCGAGCGGTTGGTCTTCGATGCCGCTCACGAAAACGTCGACGACGCCGGCTTCGTCTTCGCCAGCGACCAGCGAAAACAACAGGCCGTCGAAGCGCTCGACCCGCGCGGCCAGACAGCGCGGCACGCCGTCGTCGTCGAGGGGGAACACCACGACCCGGTGGCCCAGCGCCGACAGCGCCACCAGATGGCGCGGCAAGCGCACGAGCGCCGCCAACCCGAGCCCCACCGGGCAGCGGCCGAGCACCGCCGCACCCCGCAGGGTCACGACGTCGCCGTCGACGCCACCGACGTCGACGAAGTCACCTCGGGCCGCCAGGGCGCTGACGCCGTCGACGGGGACACTGACGGGTGTGCTGACGGGCGTGCTGATGGGAAGCGTCGCGAGGCTGCGCACCCGCTGCACGACCCCCGACGTCGACGACGCGAACAGCAGCGTGTCGCCGTCGACCGCGAGGGCCGAGCCCGGTCCGCCGACGGGCAGGGTGGCGACGACGCGCGCCCCATCGAGCACGAGCAACGTCTCGGCGCCGCGCAACAACACGGCGACGGTGTCGTCGGGCAAGACGGCGACCTTGACGGGATCGCCCCCGAGCGCGCGCCGCGCCCCGCGCAGCACCCGTTCAGCCACGGCGGGACGCAGGGATTGCTCCAGCGCTTCGAGCTCGAAAGCGACGTCGTCGTGGTCGGCGGCGTGGTCCTCGGCACGTGTGCGTCGCTCGCACCCACCGCACCCACTGCACACAGCGGTGGCGACGGCGACCCAGACGACGCTGGCGACGACAGATCGCAGGACACTTGTCCGGCACACGCGGGGTGGCTCCGTTGTCACTTCACCACCCTCCGCGCGAATGCCGGAGGGGCAAACCCCCGTCAGCGTCTCAGACCTGGCGAGAAGGAGAGAGTCACATGCATCCAGGGTTCATCCACTGGTGGAAAGAAGCACAACGTCAGGCCCAAGCCGGATGGGGCGCCAACGCCTCGTGCGGACCGGGGGGCGGCGGCGGGCATCACGGCCACCACAAGCAACGACAACACGACGACCACGAAGCCTTTGCCGCCGGCGACGCATTTTCAGGAGAGGGGGGCGGCGGCTCCTTCGGGGTCCGACGACCGCTGCGCTTCATGGCCTTCAAGCTCGAGCTCGACGAGGCCCAGGTCGAGGCCATGGCCGCGATCCTCGCCGACCTGAAGACCGAGCGGGCCCAGGCCGCGGTCGATCACCGGCGGTCGGTGGGCACCTTTGCCGACGCGCTCGCCGGCGAGGCGTTCGACAAAGAAGCGGCGACGAAAGCGGCGCACCTGCGGGTGACGACGTCCGAGCGCTTGCGCGACGCCGTCGTGGTGGCGCTCGAGAAGACGCACAAGCTGCTCACGGCCGAGCAGCGCAAGGCGTTGGCGTACCTGCTGCGCAGCGGCCAGCTCACGATTTGAAAAGCGCCGGCTGACGTCGCTGGCAGTCGAAAAGAGTCGAAAAGCAGTCGACAAAAAAGCGAGAGCCCGGGCTGGTCCCGGGCTCTCGTTTTTTCTTTCTCGGCTCGCCGCGCGAGCGCCGAGAACCAAGACTCAAAGATCGAAAATCAGCGCGGCACGATCTGGATGACCGCCGACGCCTGCAGCCCGAAGATCTCGGCCGGGCGGTACGGCGCGCCGTCGGGGCCGTCGATGCCGACGCAGGCGATCTCGGCGGTCTCGAGGATCGACAGCTTCTGCACCAGCTCGGCGTCGCTGCCGGCAAAGAACTGCACCAGCGGCTCGGGCGTCTCCGACGTCGCGGCCGCCAGGTTCGGCACCATCTTGACCATCTTGCGGCAGCCGTTGCTGAGCGGCTGCTCGTCGACCGGGAACTCGTAGCCGAGCGGATCTTCGCCGGCGCCGCAGACGTGGTCGCCGCAGTTCTCGTAGCCGTAGGCATGCACGTAGCGGATGCCGTCGCACTGGCCTTCGTCGAGGTTGCTGAAGAACAGGTGCTTGCGCACGCCGTAGTCGGACGAGCACACGTCGCTGCGCAAGACGCCATCGTCATCGGCGACGTCGTCGGGGCCGCGGAAGTCGGGGCCGTTTCGCACCGTGAAGCTCACGTAGCTCTCGCCGGCGATGGCCCCGGCGTAGACGATGGCGCAGAACTCCCGCAGCTCGGGGTCGCTCTCGTCGAGGTGGTGGGCAAAGGCCAACACGCCGTCAGGCGGGGTGCCGGTGCAGTCCCAGGCGGGGGCTTCGTTGCCGGGTTGCGTCGTGGGGCAGGGCTCATCGCCGGTGCGGCACAGGTGGTGCCGCTGCACCGCGCTGCCGTCGTCGTTGGCTTCGCAGTTTTCGTCTGCGACGTCGATGGTGCAGTTGTCGTCGACGCGGTCCTGGCAGAAGCCGAGAAAGGAGCGGTCGCTGAGGGCGCCGGGGCAGTCGTCTCCTCCGCCTCCGCCTTCGCCTTCGCCTTCGCCTTCGCCTTCGCCTTCGCCTTCACCTTCGCCATCGGCTTCGCCTTCACCATCGGCTTCGCCTTCACCATCGGCTTCGCCTTCACCGTCGGCTTCGCCTTCACCGTCGGCTTCGCCCTCGCCGCCATCGACGGGGGGACCATCGTCGCAGGCGACGAAGCACGAGACGAGGGCGGCGGCGAGCAGCATCACCGGCGGGTGCGTGTGGTTCATGGGCGCGAGCATAGCGGCCCCGCGGAGGGTGGCGGCGGCCGTCGCACGACGAGCGCCAGGCCGCGCGCGCCATCGTCGGCGTCGGGCTCGCAGAGAGCCGTGGTCGAGAATTTCGGGGTGGCGGGGAGCGGTCGCTATGCTGACCCCGTGTCTCTCGCCGTCATCGCTGCGCTCCTGGCCGTCGTGCCGCTCGCCGTCCCCGTGGCCGTCGCGCCGCTCGCCGTCGCCACGGACGTCGCCATGCAGGGGCGGCCCTCGGTGACGCCGTCGTCGTCGAGCGCGGTCGCAGCGTCGCCGAAACATGCGCCCGCCGCGCCGTGGGCCGTCGGTGGCGTCGACGTCGGCGCCGTCGTCGACGGCATGACCCGGGAGCAAAAGGTCGGGCAGCTGCTGCTGCTCGGCTTTGGTGGCACAGCGATGGACGGCACCATCGCCAGCTTCCTCGACGAGATGCAGCCCGGTGGTCTGGCGCTGTTCACGCGCAACATCGCGGGCCCCGAGCAGACCCTCAAGCTCATCGCCGGCCTGCGCGCCCACGACGTCGTCGTCCGCCCGCGCAGCCTGGGGGCCGGACAGCCCGACGGCAAGGCGCTGGTGCTGCCGCCCTTCATCGCCGTCGATCAAGAGGGCGGCAACGTCGTGCGCCTGAAGAGCCAGGCGGTGGTGCTGCCGTCGGCGATGGCCCTCGGCGCCGCCGACGATCCAGCCCTCGCCCGCGAGGTGGGGCGGGCCCTGGGCAACGACCTGGTGGCCTGGGGGTTCAACATGAACCTGGCCCCGGTGCTCGACGTCAACAGCAACCCCGACAACCCCGTCATCGGCATCCGTTCGTTTGGCGGCGACCCCGGCCGCGTGGCCGAGATCGGCGTCGGCTACGTGCAGGGCCTGCGCGATGCCGGCGTCGTCGCCGTCGCCAAACACTTCCCCGGCCACGGCGACACCGACGTCGACAGCCACTACGGCCTGCCGGTGCTGCAGCACGGACGCGCCCGCCTCGACGAGGTCGAGCTGCGCCCCTTTGCCCGGGCCTTTGCCGAGGGATTGCCGGCGATCATGACCGCCCACATCGCCCTGCCGCAGATCGCCGAAGGCAGCGACGTGCCGGCGACGTTGTCGACCAAGGTGCTGACCCAACTGCTGCGCGAAGACCTCGCCTACGACGGCCTGGTCATCACCGACGGACTCGAGATGCAGGGCATCGTCGACCGCTACGGCGCCGGAGAAGCCGCCGTGCGCGCCGTCGTCGCCGGCGCCGACATGGTCATGGTGCTGTGGTTTCCCGAAAAGAAGCGCGAGGTGAAAACGGCCCTGCTCGAGGCCGTCGCTTCGGGCCGGCTCACCGAAGCGCGCCTCGATCAAGCGGTGCGCCGTGTGCTCGAGACAAAGGCCCGCGCGGGGCTGTTCTCGCGGCCCGTCCTCGACGTCAAAGACGCCCGGAAGCAGCTGGCCAGAAACGACCGCCGCTCGCTGCGCGACCTGGCCCGCCGGGCCATCACCGTCGTCAAAGACAGCCGCCACACGCTGCCCCTCGGCAAAGGCACCCGCGTTGTCGTCGCCGCCGCGCAGCCGGCCTTTTTGCAAGGCATCGCGGCCGCGACGTCGGCGACGACGTTGTCGTTGGCCTGGGCGCCGACCCGCGAGCGCACCGCGCGCGATGCCGGCCGCCTCGTCGAGCTGGCCAAAGACGCCGACGTCGTCGTGGTCGGCATGCAGAATTCCGATCACGCGGCCCTGGTGCGCGCGGTGCAAAAGGCCCTGCCGCGCAAGCCCATCGTCGTCGTGAGCTTCGGCTCGCCCTATTTGATCCAGGGCTTCCCCGGCGTCTCGGCCTACGTCTGCGCCTTTGGTTGGCGCGACGACAGCGCCCGCGCCGCCGCCCGCGTGCTCACCGGACAGCAAAAGGCCGAAGGCCACATGCCGGTCTCGCTGGCCGGCCTCGGCCTCGACAACGCCGTCGACAGCGTGATCAAGCCTGCCGCCGATGCTGGCGTCGATGCTGGCGTCGACCGCGGCTCCGTCGACCGCGCCCGCGATCGTGCCGTTGGTGGTGCGGCGGGCGACAAGACCGCGACGCTGCGCAGCCGCCCCGGCCCGGCAATGGGAGCGCTGCCATGACCAGCGTGGGCCGCAAGGCCGACAACAACGAGGTCAGCGGCGAGAACGACCCGCCGACCCTGTCGACGCCGGCGCTGAATTCGCCGCTGACGTCGCCGCTGACGTCGGCCCAGACGTCGCCGCTGACGTCGCCCCAGACGTCGCCCCACACCGCACCGCTTGCGTCATCTGCCCGCGCGTCGTCGCCGACGGCCACCACGCTGGAGATGAAGCGGCCGTTTCGCCCCGACGTGCAGCCCGGCAAGCGGCTCGGGCGCTACCGGCTCGACGCCATGCTCGGCACCGGCGCGTTCTCGACGGTGTTTCGCGGCCACGACACCGCCCTCGACCTGCCGGTGGTCATCAAGGTGCTCTCCGACGACGCCAGCGAAGCCGCGGCCGAGCGCTTCCGCAGAGAGATCCTGTTCTCGCGCCGCGTCGCCCACCCCGGCTTCAGCCGCATCTTTGAGCTGCACGAGACCCACCGCGACGACGCCGAGACGGGCCCGGTGCCCGCCTCGGGTGGCTGCGGACCGCTGCGCTACCTGACCATGGAGCTCGTCGAGGGACGCACGCTCGGCGACCTCATGAACGAGGGCCCGATGCCGCCGCTGCGGGCCCTGACCATCGCCCGCGACCTCTGCGACATCGTCGCCGCCGCCCACGACCAGGGCGTCGTCCACGGCGACCTCAAGCCGAGCAACGTCATGCTGCGGGCCACGCCGCGGCGTTCGGTCACCGACCGCTGGCAAGAGCCCAAAGACGACCTCGTCATCCTCGACTTCGGCGCGGCGTCGGCGGCGGACATGACCGACCCCGGCGTCCGCGTCGGCTCGGTCCGCTACATGGCGCCCGAGCTGTTCGAGGCCGACAAGCCGTCACCGCAGTCCGACGTCTGGGCCATCGGCGTCGTCCTCTACGGCTGCCTCACGGGCCGCTACCCCTTCGACGGCGACAACGACCGCGCCGTCGCCGAAGCCGCCCGCCGCACGGCGCCGAAGCCGCCGTCGACGGTGCGCCCCTTGATCCCCGCGCTCGTCGACGACGTCGTGCTGCAGGCGCTGCGCCGCGATCGCACCGACCGCCACCCCGACTGCCGCGCCTTTCGCAAAGCCCTCGACGCCATCCTCGCCGAGCTGCGCCAATCGCAGCGGCCCTCGGTGTGGCAGCGGCTGCTGCGCCTCGTCCATCCCTGATCGCGGGTTCCGCGGGTCTCGGCTCCACGGCCGCTGGGCCTCGGGCCGGGCGATCGCGCGGGTGTGCACAACCAGGCGGCCCACCAGCCGGCTGTGATCGCGGGCCAGACACCCGGCGGGGTCGTCTGGTTTGGGCCGCATCCCCCTGCCGTCTCGCCGCTGGTCGC
>JBKJNL010000326.1:0-4478 GCA_046593615.1 Myxococcota bacterium
CACATCGCCGGCCATCACCAGCAGGAGCAGCACCACCTTCACGGCGTCGGCGTCGGCGTCGGCGTCGGCGTCGGCGTCGGCGTCGGCGTTGGCGTCGCCAGCGGCGGCGCCTTTGGCTTCTTCTTCTGTTCGTTGCGCCACTGCTCGAGGCGGGCGGCCTTTTCTTCGACGGCGCGGGCCTCGAACGCGGCCCTGGCTTCGAGGGGTGCGGTCGACGTCAGCTTGCTCACGCCCTTCTCGGTGTCGGCGGGGGCCCACAAGAGGATCTGGCGCGAAGCCAGCACCGTGGGCTCGTCGACGAACGCGTGGAAGCTGCGACCGCTCTGCACACCGTAGTGGTAGGAATTGCCGTCTTTGGCGCGCGGCAAAGTATGCCAACCGTGGGTCCTGATGACCACGCTGTCGTCGTCGAATGGCAACGCCTTGAAGTTGGTTCGCACCTGTTTTTTATACAGGAAATACTGCTCGGCATTGGAGAGATAGAGCGTGCGCACCGGCAGGCCCGCGGTGCGCGCGGCGGCGCCGATGGCCACCATGGTCTTGTCGGCCGTGAGGTCACCACGCACGGCAAAGGCCCGCCCCGACGTCACCAGCGCCCGCAACGCCGCGTATTGGGCGTCGTCGGTCAAAAACCAGGAGAGCTGGTGCGCGGCCATCTGCGCATCGAGGCGGACCAGGCGGCGCTCGATCGACCAGCGGGCGACGTTGAGGGCTTCGAGGGCGCCCACGCGCACCGCGCCCTTCGGGTAGGTGGCGACGACGCCCTCGCGCAGGCCGGTGCGGTTCTTGTCGAGCCACAGCGCCCGGAATTCTTCCTTGGTCGCGGCCTTTGCAAAGGCGACCAGATACACGCGCTGCAGGTCGACGATGGCCTGGTCGAAGTCCATGAGCACGATGACAGCCGGCTTGCTCCAGCCCGCCAGGATCCAGTTCTGTTCGGCGCCGACGCCGACGTGGACGCCGCCCTTGCCCATGACGTCGTCGGCAAAGACGTCGAGGCGGTCTTCGTTGCCGATCCAGTAGTGCGCGCCGCGCGTGATCTCCGCCGGCGGCGGGTCGGCGGGCAATTTCTCAAAGCCCGACAGGTCGGGCTCGGCCGCCCGCGTCGATGCGCTCAGCGTGCCGACGACAACGACGAGAGCAGCGACGAAAGAGCGGCGGGCCTGTTGCGGGTTCACGTTGGTCACAAGGCGGAACGTTGCACGGCCTTTGTCCACGTCGCGAGCTTCTGGCCACGCTGCTGCGGCGACATCGACGGCGTGAAGCGCCGCTCTTCTTTCCAGACCTGGCGCACGGCGTCTTTGCTGGCAAAGATCTTCGTCGACAGCCCGGCGAGCGCGGCGGCCCCGAGAGCCGTCGTCTCGATGTTCTGGGGCCGCACGCACGGCACATCGAGGAAGTCGCATTGCATCTGCATCAGCAGGTCGTTCGACGACGCGCCCCCGTCGACCTTCAAGACCTTCAAGGCGCCGGCGTCCTTCGTCATTGCCTGCAGCACCTCGACGTTCTGCAGGGCGATGCCCTCGAGGACGGCGCGGGCGATGTGGCCCTTGTGCGAGTCGCGCGACAGCCCGCACAGCAGGCCGCGGGCCTCGGGTCGCCAATGCGGCGCGCCGAGCCCGGCCAGGGCGGGGACGAAGCAGACGTCGCCGGCGTCGTCGACCGAGCGGGCCAGCGGCTCGATCTCGCTGGCCTTTGCGATCATGCCGAGGCCGTCGCGCAGCCACTGCACGGCGGCGCCGGCGATAAAGGCGGCGCCTTCGAGGGCGTAGCTGACGTCGTCGCCGATCTTCGACGCGATGGTCGTGAGCAACCCCTGCGTCGACGGCACGATGCGGTTGCCGGTGTGCAGCAACAGGAACGCGCCCGTGCCGTAGGTGCACTTGGCTTCGCCGGCCGAGAAGCAAGCCTGGCCGAAGAGCGCGGCCTGCTGGTCACCGGCGATGCCGGCGATGGGAATGTTGTCAGGTAGAAAATCGAGACCCCTGGTGACGGCATAGATTTCGCTCGACGAGCGCACCTCTGGCAGCGCCCGTCTCGGAACATCAAAGGTCGCCAACAAATCGTCGTTCCATTGCACCGACGACAGCTCCAGCAGCAGCGTGCGCGAAGCGTTGGTGGCGTCGGTGACGTGCACCTTGCCCCCCGAGAGCTTGTGCACGAGCCAGGTATCGATGGTGCCGAACAAGGCCTCGCCGTCGCGGGCTTTTTCGCGGGCGCCGGCGACGTTCTCGAGCAGCCACTGCATTTTCGTCCCCGAAAAATACGGGTCGAGCACGAGGCCGGTCTTGTGGCGGATGCCGGCTTCGAGGCCCTGGGCCTTGAGCTCGGCGCAGCGGGCCGAGGTGCGCTTGTCTTGCCAGACGATGAAGTTGTGCAGCGGCTGGCTCTTGTGATCGAAGAGACAGGTGGTCTCGCGCTGGTTGGTGATGCCGATGGCCTTGATGTCCGACGACGACGCCTGCGCCGCCTTGAGCGCCGCTGTCACCGACGCTTCGATGGATTCCCAGATGGCCGAGGCCTCGTGCTCGACGTGGCCGGGCTTCGGAAACACCTGGCGGAATTCACGCGTGGCCTTGCCGCGGACGGTGAGCGTCTCGTCGACGACCAAAGCCGTGCTGCCGGTGGTGCCCTGATCGATGGCGCGGATGAGCTGACGGGCCACGGTGCGCTCCAGGCAAAGCCGGTGAGGAAAGAGAGTCGCCGGCGACCACCGAAAACGGCAGAACGACGACGGCGACAGGTTCTACTACCGTTGCCCGTGAGGGTGACCATGCGCTGTCCTCGCTGCTGCAACGACTTCTCCGACCGCGTCCGCTCTGACCGCGCATCCAGCGCAGCGGTGACGTCGCAGGCGTTGCTTTCGTCGTCGTCGTCGTCGTCGCTGTCGTTGTCGTTTGGCGCCCTGCCGCCCGGCGCGGTCACCGCATGACGATCTGGGCCCGGCACCCCCGCGCAACCGCCGTGGCCGCGGGCTTCGTCGTCGTCGTCGCGATCGCCGTGCTCTGGGCTTTTGATCCGGGCACGGCGGGGTTCTTTCCCGGCTGTCCGATGTTTCTCTGGACCGGTTGGCAGTGCCCGGGCTGCGGCACCACGCGCGCCCTGCATGCCGTGCTGCACGGCGACGTCGCCACCGCCTGGGCGTTCAACCCGCTGACGATGACGCTGTTCGTGCTCGGTGCCGTGAAGCTTTTGAGGCCGCCGCTGCCGCGTCCGTGGCTGGCGCCCATCGCCGCGGCGGTGTTCGTCATCGCCGCCGTCTTTGGCGTCGCGCGCAACCTCGGCTGAGCGGTCTCTCACTCCCTCTCGCGCGCTCCCTCTCACGGCTTCTCGACCGCCAGGTTGAGCCGCACCGGCACCAACAGCTGCAGGTCGACAGCGACGTCGGCGAGGCCGCCGGGGCGCACCAGGGTGGCGGCGCCGGCGCCGGCGCGCAGCGCCGGGAGCTCGCCCGCCGACCGCAGCTCGATCCAGGGCTCGACGCCGCGGAGGGCCTCGCGCAGGGCGACGACCGCGCCGTCGACCAGAAACAGCGGGGCTGCGCCTTCGACGCCGCCGAGGCAGGCCTCGCTGGTGGCGACGTGCAGTGCCTGGTCCGGATCGGCGGCCGCGACGGAGCCGTCGTCGCCGACAACGACGCCGTTGCCGACGTAGAGGTCGAATTGCGGCAGGTCGAAGGTCAGGCTGTTGTGCGACAGCACGATGTGGGCGGCGTCGATGCCGATGCCGTCGATGGTGTCGTCTTCGAGGCCGTCGAGGCCCGCGAGGGCTCCGCCGCCTTCTGGATCATCGAGACGGATGAGGCGCGACGGCACGAGCGGCGCCGACCGCTCCAGGCGCGCAGCGCGCCCGATCCAGCGCTGCACGTCGACGGTGACGTCGCCGCCGGCCAGGCCGATGACGTCGAGGTGCTGGGGGAAGGTCACCGGCAGTGCGATCGGCGTCGATGGCGCGCCATCGCTGCGGTCGAGGGCATCGAGGACGATGCAGTCGTCGGAGGCGGCGTCGGCGCACAGGCGGGCCTCGAGCGCGGTCCGGGCGCCGTCGAGATCCAACGTGGCCGCCGGCAGCAGCAGCTGCGCGGGCACTTCGACGGCGCACCCCGTCGACAATGTGGGCGCAAGGACGACGACTGCGAAGGGGGCGAGGTGGGCGAATCGCATGCCCCCCCAATCGGCGGATCGCGGCCCGACTGAAGTCGAACGCGGGCTATTTGACCGAGACGGAGACGCGGCCGGCGGACACGTCGGCGTCGATGCCGGCGCCCGCGAAGCCCGCGCCCACGCCGTCGTCGTCGAGCAGCTCGCGCGCAAAGAACGCCGTGAGGTAGCGGACCGCGTAGTCGATGACGACGTCGTCGTCGGCGGTGCCGGCGGGAGAGCAGGCGCCGCAGGCGAAGCAGCCGTCTTGATCTTCCAGCTGGGTGTGGCCGGCGCCGAGCCCGACGATGTGCACCGACGGCGACGGGGCCGCGGCGA